>JAFUKJ010000109.1 GCA_017467805.1 Lachnospiraceae bacterium | reverse complement strand
TGGACGTTTGGCTCTGTTCCACCATCCAAGCTAAGAGTCAACTGATTACTTGATACCAGCATCTTTCTAATATCATCCTCACTGGTAGCATAATCAATGTAATCCAGCTTATGATAAACAGTCTTTACCAATCTGCCGAGGGCTTCACTAATTCTTGTGGATACTTCCTTTGCGTTAATCTGCGCTCTATCTCCATTTACATAGATAACAGCATCCTTCAGTGATTCAGTCAGGAACAACTTAGCATTGCTGTTACGCTCTCGCATTTCCAGTCTCTTAGCTTCCTTGATACTCTCATACTTTGATAATGCGGATGAGGTATTGAGGCGTAAAAACTTCTCAATCTTTAAGTATCTCTGGATTTCATCCATAAACGCCCTATCATCCGGCAATACTACTAATACCTCTCTGCCCTGCCCGGAAATCATTCTAAGGGTAGTTTCATCTGTTCCATAATCAGAAGCCGGGGTAAGGATACGCACACCTATATCATAGCTCTGTGTAGACTTATAAGGTCTATCATCCACAACCTGATTAAAGTTGAAATAGTATCTGCCGTTAAATGCCGGATACTTGTACTTCTTGTCTGTAAAAATATCCTCAAAAATCATTTCAGATACTTTATTGATAACCTCTGCCATTTCTACACTCTGGCTTTCGATTTCTCTATTGATTTCTTGCTCCTCATCAGTAAGGAACACATAAATATCTCCGTTCTTCTGCACAAGGTTCTGACGCATCAATACCTTTAATGCATCTTCCACTTTTTCCTTTAATGCAATACGGTCATTATCCACATCATACGCCATAAGGCTAGTGATATTATCCACGTTTGCCACTACTACCTTATCCACGTACTTAATCATGAATAATACCTTTAATACGTCTACGGCAAATACCTTATCCTTATGTTCCGGATTGATTACATCATTATCGTAGGCACGGATAATTACTCCACGGTGGCTATGGTCTAAGAAGTTTTCCAATGCATCATAAAAAGCGTGGAATGGAATGATTGCACCCATTTCACAATCCTTATAATCAACAGCAGACTCCTTGAACATTGCAAGCATGGAACGCTCGCCCTCTGATAAGTGCTTACCGGAAGCTCCATGTGTACGGATGGATGTTAATACGCTTGCAAGCAAATTAAACTGATATGGAATAAATGGATATACCAGCGCAAAATCATTCTCATCTGCATACAATTTTTACTCTACACCATCATTGAATGTAATGAGGTTTTTGATAATAGTGGTCTTCTGACCGTATAACAAACGTAAAGTCTGTGCAGAAGTATCATTTTTCTCTAAGATTCTCTTTTTGATAACCTCATCAACATTTGCAGATGATAAGGAAAGTCTGGTATCAAATCGTCCCTGAATTTTAGAGAAGTCATTACCCTTAACCTTAGTTACAGAATCAATATCCTGCTGACTGGTTACGATAACCCAAGCCTTACCCATACATTCCTTACCCAGTTCTTCTGTTACTGTCTGCAAGTTCAGCATGAGCTTTGAGTCTTCTCCGATATACTGACCAATTTCATCCACCAAGAATACTACATGATGGTTATTGCCTTTACGCTCAATATATGCCTTTACACGCTTTGCAAAATCTTCAATACTAATCTGGTATGGCTCTGATGCCTTTTCGCACCAGTTACGTGCTGCCGCTTCACTCATGAAATCCATAGCAGTTAATACATCCACCACATCATCCTGAATAAAATCGAAGTCCTGTCTGGAATCTTCCCATGCATCCCCATACACTTCCTCAAATTTTTCCTTAAACTCTGCGTATCGTCCTTCCTCTGTCAGTCTTCTTTCCAGATCCGCAAGGAATGGCATAGCTCCACAGAAGCCCTGCATTTCATTAAATACCTTTAAGAATACATTTACGATTGCGTCCTTATTCTGCTTACTGTTACTGTCACTCTTAGAGTCAATATTGAACAGCACAACATCTGTGCTTGTGTCAGCGGCCAGCTTCATATCAGCAAGTACCATCTGGTCTACAATCTTCTTATCATCTGCGAAGAAATCTATTGCCTTTCTATCGCCTACGGATTTATTTGCAAGCAAGTAGGATAAGATTTTCAAGAAGTGAGATTTACCACTTCCAAAGAAACCGGAAATCCATACACCCATCTTAGGTGTGTTTCCGATAATACCCTTTTTGTATGCGGAAAAGAACTCTGCAAAATGCTTCTGCAATTCTCTTGTGACTACATACTCATCTAATTCCTGCGCTACATTTTCTTCTTCACTCTGACCAACAATGATTACACCCTGAATATCACGGTCAATCTGTTTCTCAAACATTTCTTTAATAAACATCTGCATACCCTCCGATTTTTACCTATTGTTCATCTTCCCAGACATCATCTAATTTGTGACTTCTTGCTATCTCTTTCATAAGCCCCAGCCATAAGGAATCATCATACTCATTAAACATAAGTTCCTCAATGATGTAATTTTTTACAAACCGTTTTAGCCCTTTGCTGTCCTGCAAATATTCTTGTGCGGCCAATGCTACACGTTCATCACATCCGGCAAATGTTGCAAAAAACTCTACTGCATACGTCTTTTGTTTTTGTGGTAATTCTTCACACACAACCTCAATCAATGGTGTGTTGAAAAAGATATGATTACATTTGTGTGCCGCTACTGCCTTAATATCCTCTGGGTTAATCCCAAAGTGATACATTTTCAATTCTTTTTCTTGCCAAAACGTAACCTTATTCATGGGTGCTTCTCCTCCTATCGTACCAAACGAAATGCCCGGTAATAATTGTCTTCCGGATACTCATTAAAAATAATAAGTTCCTGTTCGGTGTATGTACC
>JAFUKJ010000108.1 GCA_017467805.1 Lachnospiraceae bacterium | reverse complement strand
ATTTGTGTGTTCGGTTTTGAAGGTACAAAAACCTTTAATAAATAAGGCTCCATGGTCAAGCGGTTAAGACATCGCCCTTTCACGGCGGTAACACGGGTTCGATTCCCGTTGGAGTCATTTATATGGCCTAGTGGCTCAGTTGGTTAGAGCGCCACCCTGTCACGGCGGAGGTCGAGGGTTCGAGTCCCTTCTGGGTCGTTATTACTTGGGATCTTAGCTCAGCTGGGAGAGCATCTGCCTTACAAGCAGAGGGTCACAGGTTCGAGCCCTGTAGGTCCCATTAGAAAGCGATTGCATTTTGCAATCGCTTTTTTGTATTTTATTGCATAATATTTGTAGGAATATGAATTGAAAACCATACGTTATGCGTATTATGATACCATCATAGTGTGCTTTCGAATTAATGTGGCATAATGGGAGGTTATAGAAGTGGAGTTATATGTTTCAAACAAACGCGGTGTAGATATTCAAGAAGATTTAATTGGTATTTTCTTTGAGGATATTAATTATGGGGCAGATGGTGGATTGTATGCAGAGATGATAGAGAATCGTTCTTTTGAGTTTATGGATTCAAGAGGAAAAAAGAATGATTATTATCAGATATATGATGGCTTATATGGCTGGAAGGGCTATCCGAATGCAACAAGTCCAAAGTTGACGATACAGGAGGATAATCCGCAAAATGAGATTAATACACATTATTTACATGTAGAGCTTCAGAGAGGTGAAGGTATTACCAATAAGGCTTATGATGGATTACACTTAGAGGAAGGTAAGAAATATCGAGTAAGCTTTTGGGCAAGATGTGATAGAGCGACACGTTTTCAGATTGTAGCAATAGATTGCGCATCTGCCGTGGATGAGGCAAATCAGAATAGTAATCAAATTCGAATATTAGGCAAGATAGAGATTGATAGTGCAGAGTGGAAACAATATAAGCTAGAGATTACGGTATTAGAAACAATAGAGAATGCACTATTTGGTATAGTGGCAGAGGAAGCTTGTACACTTGATATAGATACCGTTTCCATGATGCCAGAAGATGCAGTTTGTGGCCTTTTTAGAAGGGATTTGGCAGAAAAACTGAAGGAGCTTAGCCCTGCATTTATGCGTTTCCCAGGAGGCTGTGTGATTGAAGGTAATACTTTGGAGAATCGCTATCAGTGGAAGCTGTCAGTTGGACCGATAGAGCAGCGTAAGGCGAATTGGAATCGTTGGGCGGTTCATAATTGTAATGAAGAGAATAATTATACTTCAGATTTTAGATATTATAATCAGACATTGGGAATGGGATACTATGAATATTTTGTTCTGTGTGAGTATCTTGGTGCAAAGCCTCTTCCTGTTGTAAATGTAGGTCTGGCATGTCAGTATCAGTCAGATGAGTTGGTAAGGCGTGACGATCCTGATTATCAGCAGTATATTCAGGATGCATTAGATTTAATTGAGTTTGCGAATGGAGATGAAACGACTACTTGGGGAAAAGTTAGAGCTGATATGGGACATCCTGCTCCATTTGGATTGGAATTGATTGGAATAGGAAATGAGCAGTGGCAGACTGAAAATGTAGATTTTTTTGAGCGATACGAAGATTTTGAAAAAGCGATACATGAGAAATATCCTGATATGAAGCTGATAGGCTCTGCAGGACCAACAGTGCATACACCAACCTATGAGGCAGCATGGAAGTTCTACCATGATAAGAAGGATAAAGCGAATTTTACATATGCTGTAGATGAGCATTATTATATGGAGCCTGAGTGGTTTTTGGCAAATACACATTTTTATGATGAATATCCTCGTGATGTGAAGGTTTTTTCAGGTGAATATGCGGCTCATGATAAAGAAGTACAGCAGCCTAAATTGAGAAATAACTGGAAATGTGCATTGGCTGAGGCAGCATTTTTGACTGGTGTTGAGAGAAATGCAGATGTGGTTTATCTTGCATCCTATGCGCCTTTGCTTGCAAGAATTGGCTATGTGCAGTGGTCGCCTGATTTAATATGGTTCGATGATAAGAGCTGCTATGGAACTCCTAACTTTTATGTACAGATGTTATATCGCAAGTATACAGGTTCTTGCACATTGAGAAGTGTACTAGATGGTGGTGAAGAACAGAGGATATACCATTGTGTGTCAAAGAATGAAAAAACAGGGGATGTGTATATTAAGCTTGTAAATGCTTCTGATAAGCAGCATGAAGTGAAAATGAAGCTGGATGAGAAGTATTTGAAAATGAATAGAATCACAATGTATGCAGATTTGCTTGCAACAAATTCTATTGATAAACCTGAAAATGTGGTTCCAATGAAGGAAGAATTGCAATTTTCAGAAATAATAAACATTGAACCGCAAAGTTTTGTCATTATTGAACTTAAGGCTTAGGTGTGAATGAGAAAAGGTATTGAAGTGTTGGAATACTTCAATACCTTTTTTAGTAAATTAAATGAAAGAATGTAGAAACGAATTAAAACAGCTTCTTGAAACGCTCCATTGCTTCTATTGTATTTTCGCGGCTGCCAAATGATGTGAGACGGAAGAAGTTCTGGCCGTTTTTACCAAAGCCAGCACCAGGTGTTCCGACAACCTGCACATTGGTTAAAAGATAATCAAAGAATTGCCAAGAATCCATTTGCTGAGGGCATTCGAACCAGATATATGGTGAGTTAATGCCTCCGAAATATCGAATACCTTTCTTGGAAAGCGTTTCAGCAATAATGCGGGCATTTTCCTGATAGTAAGCGAGATTCTCCTTGCACTGAGCCATACCTTCTATGGTGAATACAGCGGAAGCTCCCTTCTGTACAATATAAGAAACTCCATTAAATTTAGTAGTTTGACGGCGATTCCACATGGCATTGAGTGACATTTCACTGCCATTTGATGCAGTGAAGACCAATTCTTTAGGGACAATAGTGTATCCACATCTGGTTCCTGTGAAACCTGCCGTTTTGGAAAGAGAACAGAATTCGATAGCACATTTCTTTGCTCCTTTAATTTCGAAGATGCTTCTTGGAAGTGTGGAATCAGTGATAAAACATTCGTAAGCGGCATCGAATAAAATAACAGCCTGATTAGCAAGAGCGTAATCTACCCAATCCTGAAGCTGTGCATGGTTATATACAGCGCCTGTCGGGTTATTTGGGGAGCAGATATAGATAACATCTGCATGAATATTTTTATCAGGCATTGGCAGGAAATTATTTTCAGCGTTTGCATCTATATAGGTAATATTTCTGCCATTCATAATATTAGTATCGACGTATACAGGATAGACAGGGTCAGGAATTAAAATGACATTGTCTTGTGCGAATAAATCAGTAATATTTCCAGTGTCACTTTTGGCACCGTCCGAAATAAAAATTTCATCAGCAGCAATGCTTACGCCATGTTCAGCATAATATTCAACAATAGCATTTCTCAGGAATTCGTAGCCTTGTTCAGGACCATATCCCTTGAAGCTGTCAGCACTGCCTAATGCGTCAACGCCAGCATGAAGCTCGTCTATAATGTGTGAACCTAGTGGCAGAGTGACATCGCCAATGCCGAGTCGTATGATTTTGTGGTCGGGATGCTCCTTGCTATAGGCTGTTACCTTTTGATTGATTTTGGCGAATAAATAACTGTCTTGTAAGTTTAGATAATTCTCATTTAATTTTGGCATAGTATATTCTTCCTTTCCGATACAATATGATTTTGTGAACGACTAGCAGAATTCATATTCTTCGACTATCTCTAGACGAAGAATTTCTACTGGCAATTTTTAAAAAAAGTAGTTGTTCTTAAAAGGAACACTAAATGAATCATATCGCGGTTGCATTATTTTGTCAATAAGGATATACTAGATTGCGGGAAAAGTTGCTTGAAAAAGTAGATTAGGAAAAGAGGCAGAGATATGTATCAGAAGGAAATAGAAGATGCAAAAAGAGTTGTGGAAGAATTTGTGGAAGCAGCCAATATCAAGGCTGGGAATTTAATTGTAATCGGATGTTCGACCAGTGAGATTGCAGCACAGAAGATTGGCTCCTATTCCAGCGCGGAGCTTGGCGAAGCGGTATTTTTAGCGATGTATGAAAGCTTTTGTGAGAAGGGCATTTTGGTTGCAACACAGTGTTGTGAGCATTTGAACAGAGCTTTGATTTTGGAGCGGGCAACTGCGGAGAAGTTCGGTTATGAGGAAGTGAATGTTGTGCCACAGCCTAAGGCGGGCGGCTCTTTTTCTACAGCAGCATGGAAGCATATGTCAGACCCAGTGGCAGTAGAGAGAATTCAGGCGCATGGCGGAATTGATATTGGAGATACTTTGATTGGTATGCATTTGAAGGCTGTTGCAGTTCCAGTCAGAATACAGCATCCTGTAATTGGCAGTGCTCATATTGTGTGTGCAAGAACCAGAGCTAAGTACATTGGCGGAGAGCGTGCCTGCTATAATGAAGCACTGAACTAAGTTTATTCGCACAAGAGACGATAAAGACCGGCGTGTGGTTATCAATATAATTATAATAAATATTACAAGTGATATTATGTTAATCTGGTAAAAAGAACAGGTGCTTTTAAATGCTTTAAAACACTAGGTTACAGTCTTTTTATGCAAATATGATAATGAATGTGTAAAAAAGTTATGAAACTTAAAAAACGGATTTGATAAAAGGTGTTATATGTGTTATAATTGCCCTTGTATATAGTAAACGCAAGCGACATGTATAGAAAGAGTGGCTGATTAGGGGATGACAAAAGAGACAGGGAGCAAGAGGCGTGTAGAGATTATAAAGCGATTGATTATTGCAATTGTTATATTAGTTGTACTGGCGCCTATGGTGACGTGTTTGCTGTTGATGGTGCAGGTTTCGAATCTGACCAGGACTCAGATGCAGCTACAGGAGATGATTTCGACATATCAGACGGAACAGGCACAGCTGGAAGACAAGATTGAGGAACTACAGGCTTTGGCAGATGCTTTGCAGGGAACTGATGCGGATGCGGTGGTGACTCAAGGTGTTGACAGTCAGAAGGCAGATGATCTCACAGAGTCAGAACAGACGATAGATTCGGCGACGGTAGAGTCAGCAGTGATAGAAGCGCTGGAGAATCAGTTGGTTTGGGATGATGTTGCAGGAGGTGTGGAGCCTTGGGATTCGTCGTCTGGTATCAGAAGGGTGTATCTGACTTTTGATGATGGACCGAGTGCGTATACAGATGATATACTGGACATATTGGATGCATATGGTGTGAAAGCTACATTTTTCGTCGTTGGAAAGCAGGGCTACACGGAACAGTACCAAAGGATTGTCGAAGAGGGACATACATTGGGAATGCATTCTTATAGTCATAAATATCAGGAGATTTACAGGTCAGTAGATGCATATCGACAGGATTTAGACAAGCTTCATGACTATTTATATGAGCTGACAGGTGTTGATTGCAATATTGTAAGATTTCCTGGAGGTAGCAGCAATAAGAAGACCAGCAGGGTAAATATGCAGGAGCTGATTCGTTACCTTGGTGAAGTGGGAATTCAATATTACGATTGGAATGTGTCCAGCGGTGATGCGGCAAGTGTGCCGATAAGCGCTGAACAGATTGCGGATAATGTGTTGGGTCATGTTGACAGATATAATACTGTCATTGTGTTAATGCACGATGCTGCAGGAAAGAAGTCTACGGTGGAGGCTCTTCCTACGATAATAGAGAGTATACTGCAGTCAGAGAATACGGTTTTGCTACCGATTACAGAGGATACTATTCCTATACAGCATGTTAAGGCACAAGAAGAGTAAGGCGGAAATTGGAGGAGAGTTATAATGGGTTTTTTTCAGGATTTGAAGCAGGATTTGTCACAGGCAGTTAATGAGTTGATGCCAGAGGAAACAAGTGCAGATTTGGGTAACGAGATGGTAATGGAGGACGAGAAGGTAGAATCATTATCAGAGGATTTATTCGGAACTGAGGGCAATGAGCTTAAGGATTTGGAGGCTATGCTTGAGCAGGAGGTTGCAGCACTTGATGATGGTATTGCAGATGCCGATGCGACACTTGCAGAGGAAGTTAATGAAGAAGTAGAAGAGCTTTTGAATGAAGTTGAGATGAATTTATCAGAAGCTGTATACATAGAGAATGAGTCAACAGATGCAACAGCATTGAAGGAAGAAAGCGTATTTACAGATAATGTAGAGGTTTCTTCTGATACAGCAGTGATTACTGAGGGTATGACAATCCTTGGTGATATCAGCAGCAGTGGTAATATGGATGTAATCGGTAATATTAACGGTAACATCGAGATTTTGGGAAAGTTAAATGTTACAGGTAGTGTAAACGGTAATTCATCAGCAGCAGAGATTTATGCTGAGTCAGCACAGATTAATGGTGAAGTTAAGAGCAAGGGAAGCGTTAAGATTGGACAGAGCTCTGTAATCATTGGTAATATCTTTGCGACAAGCGCTGTAATTGCAGGCGCTGTAAAGGGTGATATTGATGTACACGGTCCTGTAATTTTAGATACATCAGCGATTGTTATGGGTAACATCAAGTCAAAGTCTGTACAGATTAATAATGGTGCAGTTATTGAGGGTATGTGCTCACAGTGCTATGCAGATGTAAGTCCAACATCATTCTTTAGTGATGTAAAGAAGAGAAAATAAATCATAAGAGTAAGGATGTAGAAACATGCAAAGAATATTATTAAAATTAAGTGGTGAGGCACTCGCAGGCGATAAGAAGATGGGCTTTGATGAAGCAACAGTAACTAAGGTTGCTATGCAGGTGAAGGAGCTTGTTGATTCGAATATTCAGGTTGGTATTGTAATTGGAGGAGGTAACTTCTGGAGAGGACGTACCAGTGAGACAATCGACAGAACTAAGGCAGATCAGATTGGTATGCTTGCAACGGTTATGAACTGTATTTATGTATCAGAAATTTTCAGATATGTAGGAATGCAGACAGAGGTATTTACACCGTTCCAGTGTGCGGCATTTACAGAGCTTTTCTCTTAGGATAAGGCAGTTGGTGCGTTAAAGGAAGGAAAGGTTGTATTCTTTGCTGGTGGTATCGGCCATCCTTATTTTTCAACAGATATGGGAACAGTATTAAGAGCAATCGAGATTGAAGCGGATATGATTTTATCTGCAAGAGCGGTGGATGGCGTATATGATTCAGATCCTAAGCTTAATCCGAATGCTAAGAAGTATGATACAATTCCGATTAAGGAAGTAGTTGATAAGCAGCTTGGCGTTATGGATTTGGCTGCAGCAGTTCTTTGCATGGAGAATAAGATGCCAATGACTATTTTCGGACTGAATGAAGAGAATAGTATAGCAAATACAGCAAAAGGAAAGTCAAATGGCACTGTAATTACAGTGTAGTAAACTAGGAAGGACGAAGAACATGGACGAGAGAATTAAACCATATGAAGAGAAAATGCAGAAGGCATACGATTTCCTTCTTGCAGATTATTTGACAATCAGAGCAGGACGTGCAAATCCGCACGTATTGGATAAGTTAAAGGTAGATTATTATGGATCACCTACACCAATTCAGCAGGTTGGTAATATTACGGTTCCAGAAGCAAGAATGATTCAGATTGCACCATGGGAGAAGAGCCTGATTCGTGAAATCGAGAAGGCTATCATGGCATCAGACATCGGAATTACACCAAGTAACGATGGAACAGTTATCAGACTTGTGTTCCCAGAGTTAACAGAGGAGAGACGTAAAGAACTCGTTAAGGATGTTAAGAAGAAGGGTGAGGATGCCAAGGTTGCTATTCGTAACATTAGAAGAGATGCAAACGATGCATACAAGAAGCTTGCTAAGACAGAGGTATCTGAAGATGAGATTAAGAGCTTAGAGGAATCTGTTCAGAAGCTTACAGATAAGTATGTGAAGGATATCGACAAGGCAATTGAAGACAAGTCAAAGGAAATCCTGACTGTATAAATAAGGTTTATAATGAGGGGCATTACATGAGGGATGTACTGCCCCTTTAAGTTATGATTATGGAGGTCAATTATGAAAGTACCTACGCATGTAGCGATTATTTTGGACGGTAACGGAAGATGGGCGAAGGCAAAGGGCTTGCCAAGAAAAGCAGGACATGTACAGGGCGCCAAGAACGTTGAAGTTATATGTGAAGAGGCGTATAAGATGGGAATACAGTATCTTACGGTATATGCTTTTTCTACAGAGAATTGGAACAGACCTCAGGATGAGGTGGATGCTTTGATGCAGCTGCTTCGTAATTATATGAAGACCTGCTTAAAGACTGCAGAGAAGAATAAGATGTGTGTTCGTGTGATTGGCGATAAGACGCGATTGGATGAAGACATTAGAAATAGAATTGCTGAGCTGGAAGAGGCAACGAAGAATAATACAGGATTGCATTTTCAGATAGCCTTGAATTATGGAAGTCGCGATGAGATGACAAGAGCTGTAAAGAAACTGGCTGAAAAGGTCGCAGCAGGAGAGTTAAAAGCGGAGGACATAACAGAGGAAGGCATAGCAAATGAATTAGATACAGCGGGTATACCTGATCCTGATTTAATGATTAGAACATCGGGAGAACAGAGAATATCGAATTATCTGCTTTGGCAGTTGGCATATGCAGAGTTTTATTTTACAGATGTTCCGTGGCCTGATTTTGATAAAAAAGAGTTAGAGAAAGCAATCGAGGCATATAACAAGAGAGATAGAAGGTATGGCTTGGTTAAGGAGGAATAAAATGGCTTCAAAGATAAGTAAGGAGAGAACAATCAGTAGTGTAATTTTGGTTATTATTGCACTTGCGACAATATTACCGGGCGGACTTGTGCTTGCTCTTACCTTATATTTGATTTCTAATGTTGCCTTTTTGGAGTTGACCAAGGCTTGCGGTATTCGTACAGGGAAGAAGCTGAATGCGTTGGAGATAACGGGTTTGCTCGCAATTGCGGTATACTATTTACTGATTTATTTTGCGGAAACGCATACCTACTTTATGATTACGGTTATTTTGCTGTTAATGGCATTAATGGTGGTTTATGTATTTTCGTTTCCTAAGTTTACAGCAAATCAAGTAATGGCAACTTATTTTTCGCTGATTTATGCGCCGATTATGCTTTCTTTTGTGTTTTTAACAAGACAGCTGGCATATGGAGCATATCTGGTGTGGATGATTTTTGTCAGCTCATGGATATCAGATACATGTGCATATTTGGTGGGTGTATTATTTGGTAAGCATAAGCTTGTGCCTCATTTGAGTCCTAAGAAGACTATAGAGGGTTCTATTGGTGGTATTCTTGGCTCGGCAGTTGTAGGAGGCTTATTTGGGTTCTTCCTGCTGGATAAGGCAATGGGGGTTAACTATTTCTGGATTGTTTTATCTGTGATTGGAGCAATTGGTTCTGTGATTTCACAGGTGGGAGATTTGGCGGCATCGGCAATTAAACGTAATCACGATATTAAGGATTATGGTAATTTGATTCCTGGACATGGCGGCATTATGGACCGCTTTGACAGTGTTATTTTTACTGCGCCGATGATTTATTTTTTAATTATTTTGTTTTTGTAGATATTAGAAAGGTAGCAAGGAAGTATGAAGAAGCTGGCTATATTAGGTTCAACGGGCTCTATAGGAACCCAGACTTTGGAAATCGTAAGAGAGAATTCTGATTTGCAGGTGGTAGCACTGGCGGCGGGAACTAATGTTGAATTAATGGAGAAACAGGTAAGAGAATTTGGACCGAAGCTTGTATGTATGCAGTCAGAGGCAGCCTGCAAGGATTTGGCAGTACGTCTGCAGGATGTAGAGGTTGAGATTCTGTGCGGTATGGATGGCTTGATTCAGATTGCGGAGATGGATGAATCAGATATACTGGTAACAGCTATCGTTGGTATGATAGGTATCAGACCTACAATTGCTGCGATTAATAAGAAAAAAGACATTGCACTTGCAAATAAGGAGACATTGGTAACTGCAGGACATATTATTATGCCATTGGCGGCTAAGATGGGAGTTTCGATATTACCTGTAGATAGCGAGCACAGTGCTATTTTCCAGTCTATGCAGGGAGAGAATAAGGAGAGAATTCATAAGCTGCTCATTACTGCATCGGGTGGACCTTTCAGAGGTAAGACAAGAGAACAATTGGAGAATATTCAGGTAGAGGACGCTTTGAAGCATCCAAACTGGGCAATGGGAAGTAAAATTACCATTGATTCGGCAACCCTTGTAAATAAGGGGCTTGAGGTTATGGAAGCGAAGTGGCTTTTTGATATGGATTTGGATAGAATTCAGGTGGTTGTACATCCGCAGAGCATTATTCATTCCATGGTTGAGTATGTGGATGGAGGTATTATTGCGCAGCTTGGTACACCAGATATGAAGCTGCCGATTCAGTATGCGTTATTCTATCCTGACAGACGTCCTATGGCTGGTAAGAGAGTAGATTTTTATGAATTGGGAAGTATAACCTTTGAAAAGCCTGATATGGAAACCTTTACAGGCTTGAAGCTTGCGATGCGTGCAGCGGGTGAGGGCGGAAGTATGCCGACAGTGTTTAATGCGGCGAATGAGAAGGCAGTTAGTCTGTTCTTGAATAGAAAGATTCGTTTCCTTCAGATTCCTGAGATTATTGAGATGTGTATGGATTCCCATAAAAGAATTGAGAATCCTGATGTAAATCAGATATTATCTGCCGAGCAGGAAGCATATGATTTGATTAGAACAAAGTTTGAATAGAGGAGAACAGAATGCTTGTTACATTAATTGTATTTATTCTTGTATTTGGTGTAGTGGTAGTTTCTCATGAACTGGGACATTTTCTCATAGCAAAGCTTAACGGAATTAAAGTTGTTGAGTTTTCAGTTGGTATGGGACCTACCTTGCTGGAATTTACAAAAGGAGAGACTAACTATGCGCTGAAGCTTTTGCCTTTAGGCGGTGCCTGTGTATTTGAAGGCGAGGATGGTATTTATACAGAAGAAAAGGGAAACGAAGAGGAGAAGAAAAATGTATTAGAGAAGCCAGAGGGTACTTTCAATGATGCAAATGTATGGTCAAGAATTGCAACTGTGTTTGCAGGACCTTTCTTTAATATTATTCTTGCATTTTTGCTTTCTTTGATTGTAGTAGGATTTACAGGAGCTACGATTCCAAAGATTACTTCTTTGATGGACGGATACCCAGCAGCAGATGCGGGATTGCAAGTAGGCGATGTGATTACTAAGATAGATGGTGAGCGCATTTATCTGTACAATGAAGTGACATTTATTTCGTCTATGAGTACAGGTGAAGAGCTGGAGATTGAATATACGCGTGGTGGTGAGAAGCATACAACGATGCTGACACCAAAGTACAGTGAAGAGGATAGCAGATATTATATTGGCTTTACAATTGGTGAGAATATCGAGTGTAAGGGCTGGAATTTGATTAAATATAGTGCGTGTGAAGTCAGATACTGGTTAAAGGCTACTGTGGAAAGTCTTCTGATGCTTGTGCAGGGTAAGTTGACAGGGGATGATTTGTCGGGACCTGTAGGTATTGCAGTTGCGATTGATGATATGGTAGAGCAGGCAACACCGTATGGCATACCGACAGTGGTATTGACGATGATGAATTTTGCAGTGCTGCTTAGCGTGAACCTTGGCGTTATGAATTTATTGCCGCTTCCTGCATTGGATGGTGGAAGATTAGTGTTTATGTTTATCGAAGTGCTTAGAGGTAAGCCTGTTCCGCCAGAAAAGGAAGGTATTGTTCATTTTATTGGATTTGTAGCATTGATGATATTAATGGTGTTTGTATTATATAACGATATAACGAAAATCTTTCGTTAAGTAAAGTGCAGGATACAAAGTTGTAGAAGTAAGTTAGAAAGGCATGGTATTCATATGATATACAGAAATCATACCAAAGAGATTCATATTGGTAATAAGGTGATAGGCGGCGGTAATCCTATTATGATTCAGTCGATGACAAATACAAAGACGGAGGATGTGGCAGCTACAGTGGCACAGATTCAACGTTTACAGGCGGCGGGCTGTGATATTATTCGATGTACTGTGCCAAATCTTGAGGCTGCAAATGCGATTGCTGAGATTAAGAAGCAGATAGAGATTCCGTTAGTGGCAGATATTCATTTTGATTATAAGATGGCGATTGCGGCTATGGAAAATGGCGCGGATAAGATTCGTATCAATCCTGGTAATATTGGAAGCCGTGAGAAAGTGGCTGAGGTTGTTCGTGTCGCTAAGGAGAGGAATATTCCAATCCGTATCGGTGTAAATAGCGGTTCTCTGGAGAAGGAGCTGGTTGCTAAGTATAATGGTGTAACAGCACAGGGAATTGTGGAGAGTGCCTTAGATAAGGTTGGTATTATTGAGGAGCTTGGCTATGATAATCTGGTAATCAGTATTAAGTCATCCGATGTTATGATGAGTGTAGAGGCTCATGAGCTTTTGGCAGGTAAGACACCGTATCCGATTCATGTTGGTATTACGGAGTCTGGTACTGTTACAAGTGGTAATATTAAGTCGGCGATTGGTTTGGGAATTATACTGAATTCAGGTGTGGGTGATACGATTCGTGTTTCGTTAACAGGTGACCCTGTAGAGGAGATTAAGTCAGCGAAACTGATTTTGAGAACCTTAGGTCTGCGCAAGGGAGGCATCGAGGTTGTGTCATGTCCGACCTGTGGAAGAACTAACATTGATTTGATTGGTCTTGCTAATCAGGTAGAGACTATGGTACAGAATTATGACTTGGATATTAAGGTTGCAGTTATGGGATGCGCAGTAAATGGTCCAGGAGAAGCAAAGGAAGCGGACATCGGTATTGCTGGTGGTATCGGGGAAGGTCTTCTGATTAAGAAGGGTGAGATTATCAGAAAAGTACCAGAGGCGGAGCTTTTAGCAACTTTGAAGGATGCTTTAGACAATTGGGAGAAATAACAGACGGGGATTATGGAGAAGAAGTTTTTTGAAGCCTTTCCTAATCTGAACCTGACAGGTATGCAGAAGGAATTATTCGAGGAGGTTTTAGTGGAGAAAATCACGGCAACCAAGCGAAAAGACCTTCTGCGTATCTATATTCGGAGTGAAAGGTTAATTGAGAAGGAGATTATTTATCGTACGGAGAGCGAGATTAAGAAGCAGTTCTTTCCGAATGATAATATTACAATAAAAATATACGAGAAATTTATACTTTCTGGACAATATAATCCTGAGAAGCTGATGGATGTATATAAGGAAAGTATTTTGCTTGAGTTAAAAGAGGCGGAGCATATGTTATATACGATGTTTCGTCAGGCGGATATGAGATTCCCAGACAATAACAGTATGGAGTTGATTCTTGAGGAAAGTGTAATAGCGAGAGCAAAAGAGGATGAATTTATCGGTATTCTTGATAAGGTGCTGAATGAACGTTGTGGCTTTATGGTAAAGTTTGATGTGAGCTATAAGGAAGCAGCTGCCAGCAAGTATAAGGAAGAGGATGAACAGAGAATTCGCAAGATTGTTGCAAGTATTTCAGGACGAGTGGGCGTTAGTGATGAGTTTGGTGAAGCACCTGTAGCAGAGGAGACAACTGCACAGGAGATGGCGGCAGCAGAAACAGCTACAGAGAAGCCTAAGACAGAGAACGCACAGCCTAAGGCTCCGACTAAGACGTTTGAAAAGTCTGAGAAGAAGTTTGAAAAAGGCTCCTTTAGACGTATGCCTAAGAAGTCGGATAACCCAGATGTTATTTATGGTCGTGATTTTGAGGATGAAGTAATCAAAATTGAAGAAATCTGGGGTGAAATGGGCGAGGTAGTCATTCGTGGTAAGGTAAGGAGCTTGGACAAGCGCGAGATTCGAAACGAAAAGACTATCGTCAGCTTTGAGATTACGGACTTCACAGATACCATTAAGGTGAAAATGTTCGTACATAATGAACAGTTAGAAGAGCTTCTTGGTGATTTGAAGGTGGGAGCTTTCTTTAAGGTAAAGGGTGTAACGACAAATGATACCTTTGACCATGAATTAACAATTGCAACTGTGGTAGGCTTGAAGAAGATTCCTGATTTTACAACAGCAAGAGAGGATCATAGTGTTAAGAAACGTGTAGAGCTGCACTGCCATACCAAGATGAGTGATATGGATGCGGTATCGGATGTGAAAACGATTATCAAACGCGCTAAGAAGTGGGGACATAAGGCAATTGCAATTACAGACCACGGTTGCGTACAGGCATTCCCTGATGCGAATCATGCTCTTGACCATGGCGATGAATTTAAGGTTATTTATGGTGTAGAGGGCTATCTGGTAGATGATTTGAAGGAGATGGTTACCAATGATAAGGGACAGTCATTGGATGGAACCTATGTAGTCTTTGATATCGAGACAACGGGATTTTCTCCTGTAAATAATAGAATTATTGAGATTGGTGCCGTGAAGGTTGTAAATGGCGAGATTACAGATAGATTTTCGACCTTTGTCAATCCGCAGGTGCCGATTCCGTTCAATATTGAGAAACTGACAGGCATCAGAGATGATATGGTAATTGATGCAGATACGATAGAGGATGTGTTGCCAAGATTCTTGGAGTTTGTGGGCGATGCGGTACTGGTAGCGCATAACGCCAGCTTTGATATGAGCTTTATCTTGGAAAATGCAAAGCGCATGGAAATTCCTACAGATTTTACTTATGTAGATACGGTAGCTTTGGCAAGAGTGTTGCTGACAGGACAGGCGAAATATACTCTGGATGCAGTGGCAAAGACGCTTGGAATCAGCCTTGAGAATCATCATAGAGCGGTAGATGATGCAGAAGCTACGGCGGAAATCTATGTGAAGTTCCTTGCGATGCTGAAAAAGGACGGACATGAGAACCTGACACAGATGAATGCACTTGGAAAGTCCAGTGTTGAGGCGGTTCGTAAGCTGCATTCTTATCACATTATTATTCTGGCGAAGAATCAGACAGGTAGAATTAATTTGTATAAATTGGTTTCTGAGTCACATCTGACTTATTTTTATAAGAGACCTTTGATACCAAAGAGTCTGATTATGAAGTACAGAGAGGGTTTGATTATCGGAAGTGCCTGTGAGGCTGGAGAGCTTTTTAGGGCGATGCTGGATGGCAAGAGCGATGAACAGATTGCAAAGATTGTGAACTTCTATGATTATTTGGAGATTCAGCCGATAGGTAATAACCGATTTATGATAGAGTCGGATAAACACCCTGATATTCAGAGTGAGGAAGATTTGATTGCTTTGAATAAGCGTGTTGTAAAGCTGGGCGAACAGTTCCATAAGCCTGTGGTTGGAACCTGTGATGTGCATTTCTTAGACCCTGAGGATGAGATTTATCGAAGAATCATTATGGCAGGAAAGGGTTTTAAGGATGCAGATGACCAGGCGCCTTTGTATCTTAGAACTACAGAAGAGATGATAGATGAGTTTGCTTATTATCTTGGTAGTGAGAAGGCAGAGGAGATAGTTGTTACCAATACCAATATGATAGCGGATATGTGCGATTATATTGCACCAGTAAGGCCCGATAAGTGTCCGCCTGTCATTGAGAACAGTGACGGTCAGCTGAGGGATATTTGTTACCGCAAGGCTCATGAGATGTATGGTGAGGAACTGCCACAGATTGTAGAAGCGCGATTGGAGAGGGAGCTTAACTCTATTATCAGTAACGGATTTGCCGTTATGTATATTATTGCGCAGAAGCTGGTGTGGAAGTCAGTTGAAGACGGATATCTGGTAGGCTCCCGTGGTTCGGTAGGTTCTTCCTTTGTTGCGACCATGGCTGGAATCACGGAGGTTAATCCGCTGAGTCCTCATTATTACTGTAAGAAATGTCATTACAGTGACTTTGAATCGGAAGAGGTAAGGAAATTCTCTGGTATGGCAGGCTGTGATATGCCTGATAAAAATTGTCCTGTATGTGGAGAGCCTTTGGTCAAGGATGGATTTGATATTCCGTTTGAGACATTCCTTGGATTCAAAGGAAATAAGGAGCCTGATATCGACCTTAATTTCTCGGGAGAGTACCAGAGTAAGGCACATAAGTATATGGAGGTTATCTTTGGTTATGGACAGACCTTCCGTGCGGGAACAATTGGTACACTTGCGGATAAGACGGCATTTGGATATGTGAAGAATTATTATGAGGAACGTGGAAAATATAAGAGAACCAGCGAGATTAATCGTATTGTAGAGGGATGTACGGGCGTGCGAAGAACAACAGGACAGCATCCTGGTGGTATTGTAGTATTGCCTGTGGGAGAAGAGATTAACTCCTTTACTCCTGTACAGCATCCTGCAAATGATATGACAACGGATACGATTACGACGCACTTTGATTACCACTCCATTGACCATAACCTGTTAAAGCTTGATATTCTCGGACACGACGATCCGACCATGATTCGTATGTTGCAGGACTTAACGGGAATAGACCCTGTTACCATTCCTTTGGATGATAAGAATGTAATGTCTTTATTCCAGAATACGGATGCATTGGGAATTAAGCCAGATGATATTGGCGGCTGTAAGCTTGGCGCTTTGGGTATTCCAGAGTTTGGTACAGACTTTGCGATGCAGATGGTTATTGATGCACAGCCAAAGTATTTTTCGGATTTGGTTCGAATTTCAGGACTTTCTCACGGTACGGATGTATGGCTTGGTAATGCACAGACCTTGATTCAAGAAGGAAAGGCTACCATTTCAACTGCGATTTGTACGCGAGATGATATTATGATTTATCTGATTAACATGGGAATGGATAGTGAGCTGTCCTTTACGATTATGGAGAGTGTTCGTAAGGGTAAGGGACTTAAGCCTGAATGGGAAGAGGCGATGCTTGCCCATAATGTACCTGATTGGTATATCTGGTCTTGTAAGAAGATTCAGTATATGTTCCCAAAGGCTCATGCGGCGGCATACGTTATGATGGGATGGCGAATTGCATATTGTAAGATATACCATCCGCTTGCCTATTATTGTGCATATTTTAGTATTCGTGCGTCTGCATTTTCCTATGAGATTATGTGTCAGGGAAGACCACATCTTGAGAGTATATTAGCGGATTACAAGAAACGTTCAGATACCTTGTCGAATAAGGAACAGGATTGTTTGAAGGATATGAGAATCGTACAGGAAATGTATGCAAGAGGCTTTGAGTTTATGCCGATTGATGTATTTAAGGCGCATTCCCGTAATTTCCAGATTATAGATGGAAAGATTATGCCATCGCTTAGTAGCATTGACGGCTTGGGAGAAAAAGCGGCGGATGCTATCATGGAGGCTGCCAAAGACGGTCCGTTCCTGTCTAAGGATGACTTTAGAAGCAGGACGAAGGTTTCTAAGACTGTTATTGAATTAATGTCACAATTGAATTTATTAGGAGATATCCCAGAGTCAAATCAGATTAGTTTGTTTGATTGGGTGGTGTAAACAATGTATTAGGGCTACACAAGCTACGTGAGTAGTTTGTGTAGCTTTATATGTGCTATCTCTTGAAGGAGCAGCAACTTACCCCTCTATCTCTCGAATTAAATTTACCATTTCAATAGCACCTACAGCACAGTCATAGCCTTTGTTGCCTGCCTTAGAGCCAGCTCTTTCGATAGCCTGTTCAATATTTTCAGTAGTAAGAACACCGAACATAACAGGAATATCGCTCTCGAGTGACACAGAAGCAATGCCTTTTGATACTTCATTACATACATAATCGTAGTGAGTAGTGGAGCCACGAATGACTGCGCCAAGACAGATAATGGCATCGTATTTTCTGCTCTTAGCCATTTTGGAGGCGATGAGAGGGATTTCGAATGCGCCAGGTACCCATGCAACATGGATATTGTCCTCGCTAACGTCATGTCGTACTAAGCCGTCAATAGCGCCGCCTAAGAGCTTGGATGTAATGAACTCGTTGAATCTGGCAGCAACAATTCCTACTTTAATTTCTTTTGATACAAGCTTTCCTTCAAATGTTTTCATGTAAATAACCTCTTCTTTCTATATTTATTCATATCTTAATATATGTCCCATACGGTTTTTCTTAGTAACTAAATAAAATAAATCATGTGTGGTAGCTTCCATTTGTATTGGCACGCGCTCGGTAATTTCCAAACCAAATTCTGAGAGCTGATAGACTTTGTCGGGATTGTTGGTTAATAAGCGGATGCTGTTAACACCAAGCTCCTTTAAAATCTGTGCGCCAATATAATATTCTCTTTCATCACCGGCGAAGCCAAGCGCAAGATTAGCGTCTAAGGTATCCATGCCTTCTTCTTGCAGCTTATAAGCTTTTAGCTTGTTGATAAGACCAATCCCTCTGCCTTCCTGGCGCATGTAGAGTAGGATGCCTCGGCCTTCTCTTTCGATTTGGGACATGGCAGCAGAGAGCTGCTGGCCGCAATCGCAACGTAAAGAACCGAAGGTGTCACCTGTCAGACATTCGGAATGAACACGGCATAATACGTCCTTTCCATCGCCAATGTCTCCTTTGACTAGCGCAACATGATGCTCACCGTTTAAGCGGTTCACAAATCCGCAAGCCGTGAATTCTCCATATTTGGTAGGCATTTTAACATCTTCAATACGGTCTACTAAACACTCGTGGCACTTCCTATACTCCTGCAATTGACGAATAGTGATAAATTTTAAATCATATTTTTCTGCAAATCCTGCTAACTCATCTGTGCGCATCATGGTACCGTCTTCACGCATGATTTCACAGCAAAGTCCACATTCCTTGAGTCCTGCCAGACGGCATAGGTCAACAGTTGCTTCTGTGTGTCCAGCGCGTTCTAGGACTCCGTTTTTCTTGGCAAGGAGCGGAAACATATGGCCAGGACGACGAAAATCTGCGGGAGAAGCGGATTCGTCAACACATGCTATAGCGGTTACGGAACGCTCATATGCCGAGATACCTGTGGTTGTGGATACATGGTCGATAGAGACTGTGAAGGCTGTTTCGTGATTATCGCTGTTGTGCTGCACCATCTGTGGAATTTGCAGCTTCTGGATATAAGGCTCGGCCATAGGCATACAGATGAGTCCTTTTCCATGTGTTGCCATGAAATTAATATTTTCCGTGGTGGCAAATTCTGCAGCACAGATAAAATCTCCTTCGTTTTCACGATTCTCATCATCTGTAACAAGAATAATTTTCCCTTTACTCAAATCTTCGAGAGCTTCTTCAATTGTGTTATATCTATTCATAATCAAGATTTCCTTTCTAAATAATCTAGAGTGTGTTGGCTGGAAAATCAGGTAAAACCATACCTTGAGAGAAGGTCTTTGGTAATCGTGCTTTTGGGAGCTTCATGGTGGTTATAGGTTAAGAACTTCTCTACATATTTTCCAATTATGTCGGTTTCAAGATTAACAATACTTCCAACTCGTCGTTTGGATAGAACTGTTTGCGCGACGGTGTGGGGGATAGCGGATATAGAAAAATCTGTATTCCCAACCTTGGCAACGGTTAAGCTGATGCCATCTATTGTAATGGAGCCTTTTTCGACAACAAATCGCATAAGCTCTGGCGTGGTTTGGATAGTGAACCAAATTGCGATGCTGTCACGCCTTATATTGGTAATGGTTCCGATGCCGTCAACATGACCTAACACAATATGCCCACCGAATCTTCCAGTGGCAGCCATGGCGCGTTCCAGATTCACATGAGTTTTGCTTGTAAGCTGTGTAAGCGAAGAGCGATTTAGGGTTTCGTGCATCACATCTGCTGTAAAGCTGTCGTTTGTAAGGGTGGTGACAGTAAGACAGATTCCGTTGACGGCAATGCTGTCGCCGACTTTTGTTCCTTCAAGAACTTTATTGGCACTAATGGTTAGGACAGCGGAGTCCTTCAGGTGAGTGATTTGAGTAACTATACCGACTTCCTCAATAATTCCTGTAAACATTTGGACGTACCTCACTTTCTATCAAAAAGTCTTCACCGAGCTGGGTGATAGAACTGTTTTGCAACAAAAATGCAGTAGAAGGAATTTGAACACCGAGGCCGCCGACAGGACTTTGAGAAAGCTGCCCTCCGAATATCTTGGGAGCAATGTAGGTATGAAGCTTTTGAACGATACCGCTTTCTAATGCGGACCAGTTCAAGGTGCCTCCACCCTCGAGTAGAATACTGTCAATCTGCATTTGCCCTAATAGCTTCATAAGCTGTTGTAAATTTACATGCTGATTCAGTGCATCAACAGCGAGAATCTGGCATCCTTGTTCTTCGTAAGGTACCCATTTTTTCTGCTCATTACAAGTGGTTGCAATGATTGTAGGAAATTGCTTGGCTGTAGTTACCACTTGCGCAGACAAAGGAGTGCGCAGCTTGGAGTCGCATATAACACGAATAGGATTACGTCCGCCATCTATGCGGCAGGTTAGGAGCGGATCATCTGCAAGAACTGTGCCGACGCCAACCATGATAGCTTTGTGCCGATGCCTTTGTTTATGTACATGTAATCTTGCTGTTTCGCCAGTAATCCATTTGGACTCACCAGTTATAGTAGCGATTTTGCCGTCCATGGTCATAGCATATTTCATCGTGACAAAGGGAGTTTTTGTTTTGATGAAATGGAAAAAGATTTCGTTCAGTCGGTCACAGTCGGATTTGAGTACATTTTGAGTAACTTCGATACCGTGTTCTTTTAGGATGCGTATGCCTTTTCCACTAACGAGGGGATTAGGATCAGTGGAACCAATTACTACGCGTCTGATGCCTGCACCAATGATGGCATCTATACAAGGTGGCTGTTTGCCATGGTGGCAGCAGGGTTCTAGTGTTACATACATGGTTGCATCTTGGGGATTGGCAGTGCAGGCTGCCAGTGCATTTCGTTCGGCATGTAGCTTGCCATATTCCTCGTGCCAGCCCTGACCGATGATTTCATCGTTCTTTACAATGACAGCACCTACCATTGGATTAGGGGAGGTGTTGCCCCAACCGTTTTTCGCCAGTTGTAAGGCGATTTTCATAAATTCTTTGTCTTTCATAGTTTCCTCCAAATAAAAAACAAAAGCCCTGAACGATATGTTCAGGGCAACGCAAAAAAGTATATAGGTATTCCTATAAATAAAAAACTCTGGTACACAAAATACCAGAGCAACGATATTAGCACAGAGTAGTAGGTACTCTGTGTATCATAATCTTCTTTCATCCAGACTGTACTGTCGGCTTCGGAGTTACACCGAATCATGCCTTGCGGCTCGTGGGCTATACCACCGGTAGGGAATTGCACCCTGCCCTGAAGACATTATTCAATTTACAGACATATTATATGAAGCAAGCTGCGCTTTGTCAACACGAAATTATGCAAATGAGAAACAAATAAAAGAAAAATATTGTTTTTTGAACAATACGAACACATTATTTACCAATAAAAATTGAATATAATGCTTGTTATTTTATATAAAGTCATGTAAAATGTAGTTAAAAGTGGTGGAAAGTGGAACAAAGTGGTTCAAAGTGGGAGATGATTGCCATGTTTATGGGTGAATACAATCATACAATCGACGCTAAGGGCAGGCTTATTATTCCTTCCAAATTCAGAGAGGTACTTGGTGATGAATTTGTTGTAACGAAGGGATTGGATGGCTGCTTATTTGTGTATGATAACCATGAGTGGGCTGCCTTTGAGGAGAAGCTTAAGAACCTACCGCTTATGAATAAGGATTCACGTAAATTTGTACGTTTTTTCCTGGCAGGAGCAGCAAGCGTTGAGGTGGACAAGCAAGGAAGAATCCTTGTGCCGTCAGTATTGCGAGAATTTGCAGAACTTGATAAAGAGGTTGTACTGGTTGGTGTAGCAAGTCGAATTGAAATCTGGAGTAAGCAGAGATGGGAAGAGGCTTCTGAATACGATGATATGGAAGACATTGCAGAACATATGTCAGAGCTTGGGCTTATGATTTAATGAATGAAGGAGAACGTAGAAAGATATGGAATTCAAACATAAATCAGTTTTATTAGATGAAGTAATTGAATCACTGAACATAAAGCCTGATGGAACTTATCTGGATGGTACACTGGGGGGAGGCGGACATGCTTACCATGTTTGCAAGAGACTGAGTGATAAAGGAAGATTCATTGGAATTGACCAGGATGCAGATGCGATTAAGGCGGCAAGTGCAAGATTAGAAGAATTTGGAGATAAGGTAACCATTATTCGTAATAATTATTGCAATGCTAAGGCGGCTTTATCAGAAATCGGTGTTGAGAAGGTTGATGGAATTGTATTGGATTTGGGCGTTTCGTCATATCAGCTAGACACTGTCGAGAGAGGCTTTACTTACAATTATGATACAGCATTAGATATGCGAATGGACCAAAGACAAAGCTTAACGGCAAAGGACATCGTTAACGACTATTCAGAGAAAGATTTATACCGTATTATCAAAGATTACGGTGAAGACCAGTTTGCGAAGAATATTGCCAAGCATATCGTGAAGGCAAGAGAGATTAAGCCGATAGAGACTACTTTCGAATTAAATGAGTTAATCAAGGCGGCGATTCCAGCAAAGATGCGTGCGACGGGTGGACATCCTTCCAAGAGAACCTTTCAGGCGATTCGTATTGAATGTAATCACGAGTTAGATGTTTTGAGAAATTCGTTAGATGATTTTATTGATATGTTAAATCCAGGTGGAAGACTTTGTATTATTACCTTCCATTCCTTGGAGGACAGAATTGTTAAGACAATATACAGAGACAAAGAGAATCCATGTACATGTCCATCGGAGTTTCCAGTATGTGTATGTGGTAAAACACCGCTTGGAAAGGCAACACCAAGAAAGCCTATTTTGCCAAGTAAAGAGGAGCTTGAGGAAAACTCACGCTCAAAGAGTGCAAAGTTGAGAGTATTTGAGAAGCTATAAAAGATGTAAAAGCAGGGAAGCGACGGCGAAATGTGTGTAACACGCGGGGAATGCCGTATAGGTCATAGCGAGGAGAGCGATTTATGAAAAATGTAGGTTCGTCATCACCGTATACGAACAGACAAACACCTAGAAGTACTAATAGCCGACAAATATATATAGATGGAAATACAGTAAGAAAGCTGGAAGAGATACCTGAGGTCGCGCCGCGACAACCGCGCAGACCAGTGGAGACGGAGCGAACGATTCGTAGACGTAAGAAGAAGGTGTCTTTACAATCCATGATATATGTTGCATTTATTGCAGTGTCAATTGTGGTAGTGGGTGGCGTTCTGATAGGATACGTTAATTTACAGGCAGACATTACGAATAGAATGAACCATATTTCGTCATTGGAAAGTGAGCTGAACAGCATGCGCTTGGCAAATGATGAGGAATATATGCGTATTATGAGTGATGTGGATTTGGAGGAAATAAAAAGAGTTGCTATTCAAGAGTTAGGGATGAAGTATGCAAGCGAGGGACAGGTCATCACATATACGGGTGAAGGCAGTGACTATGTAAGACAGTATGGAAACATTCCTGACTAGGGACTAGGTGATAGAATATGGCAACTGGAAGAACAAGAAGTAACAGAAGAAATCAAAGGGCTCGGAAACGTCGGGCTGACAGACATAAGAACAAAAAGCTGGGAGTTATGTGGATACTCATACTGCTGGCTTTTACGGGTTTGAGCGTAAGATTAGTAATGCTTACCACAGAAGAACATGATGAATATCTGAAAAAGGTGCTGTCTCAGCAGAAGTATGATTCTAAGACATTGCCTTTTAAGCGTGGAATGATTACGGACAGAAACGGTACTATACTGGCTGTAAGTGAGAAGGTATATAATGTGGTATTGGATTGCAAGGTAATGCTTGCCAATGAGGGCAGTACACAGCCTACGGTGAATGCTTTGGTGGAATGCTTTGGGCTGGATAGAGCAACAATAATGGATTATATCGAAGCAAAGCCCAATTCCCAATATTATGTACTAAAAAAGCATCTTACCTATGAAGAGGTACAGGTCTTTGAAACGATGGAATCCATGAATGAGAATATTCATGGTGTTTGGTTCGAGGATGAATATATTAGAAATTATCCGAGTGGTACGCTTGCCTGTGATGTCATAGGGTTTACGGGAACGGATAATAACGGAACCTTTGGCTTGGAGGAATATTATAACGATGAGCTTAATGGAACTAATGGCAGGGAGTATGGCTATGTAAATGATGATTCGAATATAGAGCGTACTACGGTTGCAGCTGTTGACGGATATACTTTACAGAGTACAATTGATGCTAATATACAGTCTATCGTGGAAAAATATATTGTTCAATTTAATGAGGAGCATAAGGACTATTACCGTGAAGGACTTGGCTCAACTAATACGGGATGCATTGTTATGGACATTCATAGTGGTGAGATATTGGCTATGGCAAGTTATCCTAATTATGATTTGAATCATCCAAAGGATTTGACGGCGTATTACACGCAGGAAGAAATTAATACCATGATAGAGGAAGAGACTTATTATGAGACGCTGAACCAATTATGGAGAAATTTCTGTATTTCTGATACTTATGAGCCTGGGTCAACAGCAAAGGCGATTACCTTGGCAACAGGCTTGGAGACAGGAAGAATACAAGGCAATGAGAGCTATGAATGTCCAGGCTATCACACCGTTGCAGATACTACGATGAGATGTAACCTGAGAAGAGGCCATGGTATACTGGATGTGAGCGGCTCGTTGGAGCAGTCTTGTAATGTTGCTTTTATGAAAATGGCAGAAAGCATTGGAGAAAGTAATATTTTAGAGTTTGAGAATATATTTAACTTAGGTTTGAAGACCAATATTGATTTGGTGGGCGAGCCAAGAACAGATGCTTTGATTTATAATGAAGAATCCATGCGTTCGGTTGAACTCGCGACAACATCCTTTGGACAAGGCTTTAATGTGACAATGATTCAGATGATTTCAGCGTATTCATCCATTATAAATGGCGGCTATTATTATGAGCCGCATATGGTAAATAAGATATTGAATTCATCGGGAGATACGATAGAAAATATTGAGCCGAGAGTGTTGAAGCAGACGGTATCGGCAACAACCTCCCAGCAGATGCTTGAGTATCTGAATGCAGTTGTTGCGGAAGGTACGGGTAGAACAGCAAGACCAGCGGGTTATGCAATTGGCGGTAAGACAGGAACCGCGGAGAAGGTTCCGAGAGATAAGACAAATTATGTGGTATCCTTTCTTGGACATGCTCCTGCCAATGACCCACAGATAGCAATCTATGTTGTAATTGATGAACCAAACGAAGAAGAGCAGGACCATGCATATTATGCAACAGGTATTGTGCGTAATATATTAACAGAGGTGCTTCCTTATCTGCATATTACCAAGACTGAGGATATGACGGTTGCAGAGCAGCAGGAGGTAGAGAATGTCTTAGGACCAGGAGCTTACTATGTGGTCGATTCTGAGACTGGAGAGCTGGTGGATGCTGTTACTGGTGAAGAGGCTGAGAAAACTGACAGCTATCTTGGAGAAGGAACGGCACAGTAGAGATAATTTCATAACAAAAGAATAAAAATCAAAACATAACCCCATAGAAGAGCTAATACACTATTAGTAATCACTTTTATGGGGTTTTTTATGGCAGGATTTAAGACAAAGCATAAGAGAAAAGCGTTTGTCATGTGCATGTTGTGTGTTTTGGTGTTGGCTGCACTGATTGTTCGTGTTGGTTATTTGATGATTGGCAGATCGGAGCATTATACATATTTAGCAGAGGTGCTTCATGAGAGAGAAAGAGATATTAAGGCGGCGAGGGGCAGAATTATTGATAGAAATGGTATTGTGCTTGCTGATAATGAAACGGTGTGTACAGTATCGGTAATTTATAATCAGATAGAAGAGCCTGAACGGGTAATTGAAATGCTTTCTAAGGAGCTTGGTCTGACGGAGGAATATGTTCGTAAAAGAGTAGAAAAGTATTCTGCAAGAGAGCGGATTAAGAGTAATGTAGATAAGGAAACAGGGGACCGCATTCGCAATATGGATTTGGCGGGAGTTAAGGTTGACGAGGATTATAAAAGGTATTATCCCTATGGCAGTCTGGCATCTAAGGTGCTTGGGTTCACGGGGGCAGATAATCAAGGAATTATAGGGTTAGAGGTAAAGTATGAGGAATATCTGACGGGGCTAAAGGGGAAGATTCTTACTGTAACAGATGCAAGAGGCGTTGAGATAGAAGATGTCGGTGAAAAGCGACAGGAGCCAATTGCTGGAGGAGATTTGCATATCAGCATAGATGTAAATATACAACAGTATGCGACACAGTTAGCGATGCAAACCTATGAGACAAAGCAGGCAGACAGTGTTTCGATGATTGTAATGAATGTAAATAATGGTGAAATTCTTGCGATGGCAGATGTACCTGAGTTTGACTTAAATGACCCGTTTACGTTACAGGATATATGGGTACAGGAGAACGTGGAGGAGGGCGAAGAGGTGCCGAGTGAACAGGATTTGCTGAATGCTATGTGGCGCAATGGCTGTATAAATGATACCTATGAGCCTGGTTCTATTTTTAAAATAATTACGGCGGCAGCAGGCTTGGAAGAAAGTGTCGTAACACTGGAGGAGGGCTTTCACTGCCCAGGGTATATTATAGTTGATGACAGAAAAATTCGATGCAGTAAAGTGGGAGGACATGGAGCGCAGAGCTTTCTGGAAGGTTTTCAGAACTCTTGCAATCCTGTATTTATTAATCTGGGGCTTCGCATTGGAACAGAACGGTATTATTCGTATTTTAACAAGTATCAAATGATGAACAGGACGGGAATTGATTTGCCAGGAGAAGCGGGAACGATTATGCACAAACAGGAAAATGTCGGAAATGTAGAGCTGGCAACCATTTCCTTTGGACAGTCGTTTCAGATAACACCAATAAGGCTGATGGCAACAGTAGCAGGTATTATTAATGGAGGAAATGTGGTGACACCTCATTTTGGCAGATATGTAATCAGCGAAGATAAGGAGACGATAGAGGAGTTTGAATATTCTGTGACAGAGGGAATTGTATCTGAGGAAACATCAGAGAAAATGCGATATATGTTGGAAACTGTAGTTTCGGAGGGCGGTGGAAGTAAGGCGTATATTGAAGGCTTTGAGATTGGCGGAAAGACAGCGACAAGTCAGACATTGCCAAGAAGTGCCAATCGATACATATCGTCCTTTCTTGGCTTCTGGCCTGCAAGCGAGCCGCAGGTCATGGCACTTGTGATTATAGACAATCCACAGGGAATGTATTATGGTGGTCAAATTGCTGCGCCAGTTGTGAAACAGCTTTTTGAAAATATTCTTCCTTATTTAGAGGATATGGATTATAATGAATAGTGAGTTATTATGTAGACTTAAGCTTTTGAGATTAGAAAGGTATGGAATAAAATGATAGATTTACGTGGAAAGAAAGTTCTCGTAGTGGGAGCAGGAATTAGCGGTATTGGTTCAACACAGCTTTTAGAAGCAAATGGAGCTGATGTTATATTGTACGAGAGTAATGAGAAGGCTATTGAGAGTGAAATAAGAACAAAGTTGGGTGAACAAAGTAAGGCTGAGATAATAATTGGTGCGTTCCCTTCTGGGCTTGGTGATACTGTTTCGCTAGCGGTACTTAGTCCTGGTGTACCAACGGATTTGGATTTTGTCATGCTGTTGAAGGATAAGAAGGTTCCTGTTTGGGGGGAGATTGAGCTTGCATATAACTATGCAAAGGGCAAAGTTCTTGCCATTACAGGTACAAATGGCAAGACGACTACAACCTCTCTTGTAGGACAGATTATGCAGGAGTATTATGACAGTGTTTATATAGTAGGAAATATTGGTAATCCCTATACAGAGGCAGCACCTCTTATGACAGAGGAGACTGTTTCTGTGGCAGAGATTTCAAGCTTTCAGCTTGAGACAATAGAGTATTTCCATCCATGCGTGTCGGCTATTTTGAATATTACACCTGACCATTTGAACAGACATCATACGATGGAGAATTATGCAGCAGCTAAGGAAGCTGTGACGATGAATCAGACAAAGGATGATTTCTGTATTTTGAATTATGAGAATGAATATACCAGGGATTTTGGCAAGCGATGTCCTGCAACTGTGGTATATTTCTCTTCTGCAAGAGTGCTGGAGAATGGTTTGTATTATGCAGATGAGTATATTTGGCTGGCTAAGAATGGAGAGGCAAAGAAGCTTTTGAATGTTAAGACGGATATGAATCTTGTTGGAATCTGCAATATTGAGAATGTTATGGCGGCAATTGGAATCAGCATGAATGCAGGTGTGCCGATGGAGAATATTCTGCAGACAATTAAGCGTTTTGTGGCTGTAGAGCACAGAATCGAATATGTGGCAACAAAGAATAATGTTATGTATTATAACGATTCCAAGGCAACAAATACAGATGCAGCAATTCAGGGTATTAAGGCAATGGACAGACCGACTATTCTGATTGGTGGAGGCTACGACAAGGGTGGTGGGTTCGATGACTGGATTCAGTGCTTTGGTAATAAGGTGAAGAAGCTGGTGCTGATTGGTCAGACAAGAGAACGAATCGCTGAATGTGCCAAGAGAAATGGCTTTACGGATATTGTGTTTGCAGATTCCTTTGAGGAAGCTTTGGATATCTGCGTAAAGGAGGCACAGCCTGGAGATGCGGTATTGTTGTCACCTGCCTGTGCAAGCTGGGGAATGTTCCCGAATTATGAGGTTCGTGGAAAGATGTTTAAGGAATATGTAAATAAGCTTAGGGGTTGATTTGGTGAAGGAACAGCATAACAGACGAAGGAATGCATATAAAGCTGCGAATGGACATTTTGACTTTGTACTATTAATAGTAGTGCTGTTTTTGGTGGCATTTGGTTTGTTGATGATTTATTCGGCAAGCTCTTATAAGGCGGGCTTGGATTATGGCGATCCTGCGTATTTTTTGAAAAAGCAGCTGCTTTCCACTTTGATTGGATTTGGAGCCTTGATTGTGACAGTCAGGATCCCCTACCGACTTTGGAAAGAGCTTGATCTTTGGATAGGCCTGGTTGGTATATTGGTTATTCCACTGGTAAAGATACCAGGACTTGGCGTGACGGCTAATGGTGCGACCAGGTGGATTGATTTGAATATTGTTACAGTGCAGCCTGCAGAGATTACGAAGTTGTGTATGATTATTTATCTGGCAGCGGTAATTGCAAAGCTTGGTAAGAATATTCGAACCAGGAAGGGACTGATGATAGCGTTGATTCCTCCGACGATAGCGGCAATTTTGATTTACGCAATTACGAAGAATTTAAGCTCGGCAGTAATTGTTATGGGAATCGCTGTGGCAATGCTTTTTGTTGCATTACCTAATTATAAGGTTTTTGTGGTGTCGGGAATTGCTGTGATAGCGGTAGTGGTTGGAGTTGTTTTGTATGCGGTTAGCGGCAGCGATGTGGAGAGCTTCCGATTATTACGTGTGCAGGCATGGCTTCATCCCGAGGACTTTAGTACAGACAAGGCTTTCCAGACCTTGCAGTCGTTGTATGCCATCGGCTCGGGTGGTATATGGGGGAAAGGTTTAGGGCAAAGTATGCAGAAAATGGGATTTTTGCCTGAGGCGCAGAATGATATGATATTTTCTATTCTTTGTGAGGAGCTTGGCTTGTTTGGAGCAATAACAGTTATTTTTCTCTTTGCTATTTTAATATGGAGCTGTATGGTTATTGCAAATAACACGGAGGATATGTTTGGCGCTCTTCTGGTAGTTGGTGTTATGGCACATTTTGCGATTCAGGTGATTCTGAACATTGGTGTTGTAACAAATACCATACCGAATACAGGAATTACACTTCCGTTTATAAGCTATGGCGGCTCGTCCATAGTATTTCTGCTGATTGAGATTGGTTTGGTGCTGAATGTAAGCAGAGGAATGAGAGAACAGTAAGAGGGATATGATACATGGTAATGGATAGAAGAGAGAGAGGAATACCACATCTGCGATTGAAAATCAGACTTATTGTTATATTGGGAATGATTACACTACTATTGGGAGTGGTATATTTCCTTCTTATCCATTTTCAGGTTAAGACCGTTTATGTGGAGGGCAATAAGCATTATTCGGCAGAGGAGATTCAGGCGAAGGTTATGACAGGATATCTGGGAGATAACTCGTTGTATCTGTCGCTGAAGTATTCGAATAAGGATATTAAGGATATTCCGTTTGTGGAAACAATGGATGTTATCATTGAGTCTAATGATACTATTCGAATAAAAGTATATGAAAAGTCGATTGCAGGCTATGTGGAATACCTGGGAAGCTATATGTACTTTGATAATGACGGAGTGGTGATTGAGTCAACTAAGGTGCCAACAAGTGGTGTGCCTCAGGTTACGGGACTTGATTTTGATTATATTGTTTTGTATGAAAAGCTTCCAATTGATAATGAAGAGATATTTCAGAATATCCTGACAATTACAAAGCTTTTGAATAAATATGAGGTGGCAGTACAGAAGATTCAGTTCGATAAAGATTATAATGTGATTCTTGGCTATGGGAAGGTTAAGGTACACCTTGGACAAATGGAAAATCTGGACGATAAGCTGATGCAGCTGCCATACATATTGCCCTCATTGGAGAGTGAAAGCGGGATTTTAGATATGAAGAATTATTCGGCGGATAAGAAAACGATAACTTTTGAAAAAGATTCGTCGGGGTAACATAAAAAATATCAAATAAAGCAAAAAAAATATTGATAAATTACTCGAAAAATTATATGATTAATTAAATGGAATTATTTTGGGATTGTGAAGGAGGAAGAGAATCTTGCTCGAGATTATAACTAACGATACAGATGTTGCAGCAAAGATTATTGTTGTGGGTGTCGGTGGCGCAGGTAACAGTGCGGTGAACCGAATGGTAGATCAGAAGATTACAGGTGTTGAATTTATTGGGATAAATACAGACAAGCAGGCATTGCAGTTTTGTAAGGCACCAAAGCTTTTGCAGATTGGCGAGAAGGAGACCAGAGGACTGGGCGCAGGAGCCAAGCCTGAGAAGGGTGAGAAGGCAGCAGAAGAGAATTCTGAGGATATCAAAGAAATTTTAAAGGATGCTGATATGGTATTCGTTACCTGTGGGATGGGTGGCGGTACCGGTACAGGAGCAGCACCAGTTGTAGCAGCTATTGCTAAGGAAATGGGAATCCTTACAGTAGGTGTAGTAACTAAGCCTTTCAGTTTTGAGGCTAAGCAGCGAATGACCAACGCACTTGGTGGTATTGAGAAGCTCAAGAACCATGTAGATACATTGATTGTCATTCCTAATGACAAGATTTTAGAGATAGTTGACAGACGGACAACCATGCCGCAGGCTTTACAGAAGGCGGATGAAGTATTACAGCAGGCTGTACAGGGTATTACAGATCTGATTAATGTTCCAGCTGTTATTAACCTTGACTTCGCAGACGTACAGACTGTTATGAAGAACAAGGGTATTGCACATATTGGTATTGGTCACGGTACAGGTGAGGATAAGGCGATGCAGGCTGTTAAGATGGCAGTTGAGTCACCATTACTTGAGACTACTATTAAGGGAGCAACAGATGTTATCCTTAATGTTTCAGGTGAGATTTCTATCTTTGATGCATCTGATGCAGCAAGTTATGTACAGGAGTTAACAGGCTCTGATGTGAATATTATTTTCGGTGCTATGTTTAATGAGGAGATGAAGGACGCATGTACGATTACAGTTATCGCAACAGGTCTTGATCAGAATGCGGTGAATACACCAGTTAATAAGATTGGAAGTAATTTCTCTGTAACACCTAAGACACCGATTAAGCCAATTCCTGGTATTAATACAGTGCAGTCACAGCAGGTAGCGCCGAAGCCAATGCTTCAGCCAAAGCCTACAGAGTTAAGAAGTAATGTTAAGCCTCAGTCGATTAACATTCCTGACTTCTTAAAGAAATAGTTTAACTGGTTAAATTAAAATGGACAAGCTTAAGGACCACCCTAAGGGTGGTCCTTTATTACATTTAATGGTGGTGCTTTGCATAAAAAGGACGCGAAAAAACGCGAGAAATATAGGATAAGCCTGCTCATATTATGACAAAATATGAGCAGGCTTTTTTGTATACTTAAGCAAAGAGGTGATTGTTATTTATGCAGTATATTTGGATACGTATTTTATAGAAAATCTGCTATTGGATGTGTCGGTTTTGGTGCTGACTACGCTTTTATGGGATAAGCGTTTACGGTGGAAAATGATATGGGCTGCAGCTATTGCGGGGGCAGTCGTGTCATGCGGATTATTACTATTTCGAATACAGGGATACCAGGTAAGGATGATATGCAATCTGTTACAAGGTTTTCTTGTGCTAAAGATAGCATTTTGTAAAACGAATATCCGAGAGCTGTTACGGGGCGCAACGTATTTCTATACGATAAGCTTTGTGTTTTCCGAGGTGTATGAATTGCTGCGGGGGAAACTGGGCGAGGTGCATGGGCTGGTGATTAGTCTTGGAGTACTTACAATTATCAGCATAACAATTGCTTATCTAAAATATTGCAAAAGAAGAGAGAAAGAGGATGTGTATTATGAGGTAGAAATATTGTCAAAGGGAAAGAAAATACAGGTTAGAGCATTATATGATACTGGCAATGTTTTGACAGAACCGATTAGCGGCAGACCTGTTTCGATTATTGAAAAAGCATTAGTGGAAGAGATATGGAAGCTGGAGGAAATACAAAGATATAAGTATATTCCATTTCACAGTGTGGGAAAGGAGCATGGTGTGATTATGGGGATGGAGGTAGATGGATTGTTTATCAGAAAAGATGATGAGCGTATAGAAAGATACGGGGAAATTGTAGCATTGTATGATGGAAAGCTGTCGAGTGATGGCAGGTTTGGAATGATATTACATCAGAAAATGATGTTGGAAAAGAGGAATGGGCTATGATATTAAAAGTATATTTACCAGGAAGAATGAAGCTGTGCCTTAGAAAAAAAGAAATGGCAACACTTGCAGGACATCAGGAGGTTCACTATATTGGAGGAACGGAAATTTTACCGCCGCCTTTGGAAAGCGTTGAAGAAAGTGAAGTGATTAATGGCTTGGACAGCGAGGATGCAGATGAGGCAAGAGCGACATTGATTGAACATAATCTGCGTTTAGTGGTATATATTGCCAAGAAATTTGATAATACGGGAGTTGGCGTAGAGGATTTGATATCTATAGGAACAATTGGATTAATAAAATCTATTAATACGTTTAATCGCGATAAAAATATCAAGCGTGCAACGTATGCGTCAAGATGTATTGAAAATGAAATTTTGATGTATTTAAGACGTAATAATAAGACACGATTGGAGGTGTCTATTGATGAACCCTTGAATGTGGATTGGGATGGGAATGAACTTCTCTTGTCGGATATATTGGGAACGGATGAGGATGTGATTTATAAGGATTTAGAGAAGGAAGCAGAGCGTAAGCTGCTACGAAAGGCAATAGCGAAGCTTAGTGAAAGAGAACAGATGATTATTAAGCTGCGCTTTGGCATTGGAAGTGCAACGGGAACTGAAATGACGCAGAAGGAAGTGGCAGACTATCTGGGGATTTCCCAGTCTTATATCTCAAGACTTGAGAAGAAAATAATGAAGCGATTAAAAAAAGAAATGATGAAGGAATAATTTGTTAGCGGTATTTACGCCTCTTGTACATATGCATAGCAACTGTGTTGCATAACAATGCATAGAAAATAGGAGGAATAGCTATGGCACAGGGAAAGGTTGAAATATGTGGCGTAAATACAGCAAAATTACCGATGTTAAAGAATGAGGAAAAGGAAGAATTATTCTTACGAATAGAGCAGGGAGACTTGTATGCAAGAGAAATGTATATCAAGGGGAATTTGCGATTGGTCTTAAGTGTTATTAAGCGCTTTTCACAATCGAATGAAAATGTGGATGATTTATTTCAAATTGGCTGTATTGGCTTAATCAAGGCAATTGACAACTTTGACAGAAGCCTTGGGGTGAAGTTCAGCACCTATGCAGTTCCTATGATTGCAGGAGAGATTAAGCGCTTTCTAAGGGACAATAGCACGATTAGAGTTAGCCGTTCTTTGAAGGATACGGCATATAAGGCAATTTATGCCAAGGAAAGCTTTATGAAGAAGAACTTGCGTGAACCTACCATTATGGAGATTGCTACAGAGATAGGTGTATCAAAGGAGGATATTGTGTATGCTCTGGATGCGATACAGAATCCTATGAGTCTGTATGAACCTGTGTTTTCGGAAGGGGGAGACACTCTGTATGTTATGGATCAGATTAGCGATAAGAAATGCAAGGAAGAGAATTGGGTTGAGAATATTTCACTAAGTGAAGCGATGAAGAGATTAAATGAGAGAGAGAATGAGATTGTAGTGCTGCGATTTTTTGAGGGAAAAACACAGATGGAGGTGGCTGATATGATAGGCATCTCACAGGCACAGGTATCCAGACTGGAAAAGAATGCATTGGAGAATATGAAAAAATATTTAATGTATCAATAAAAATAAGAAAAGTGTAAAATAATTCAAAAATCCGACAAAGAGCGACAAATACAAGTATTGACTTTAAAAGACAAACAATTTACAATATATTATAGTAAGTTAAATTAAAAGTCCAAAAAGATTTGGTGTGAAAGGATGTCGCTTTATGGGAATACAAATGAAGAAAAGAGATAAAAAGGGAAGAAAAATAGGCTTGAGAACAATGCTGATATTGTTTTCATCTTCTGCAGTAGCAATTACAGCTATATTGATTACAATCTTTGCATCGATGGTATTGCGCCAAGGTCTGGAGAGCGAGGCGTTAGATGGATTGAGAGCGGTAGCAACAACGGTTGCACTTTCTGTGAATGAGGTATCGGCAGGCGGATTCGAACTAAAGGGTGAAGATTTGTATAAGGGCGATTATAATCTCACTGCGAATGTAGATTATCTGGATTATATTGCAGCGCAGAATTCAGTAGATATTACATTCTTCTATGGTGATACCAGAAGAGCGACTACCATGACGGACTCTGCTGGAGAGAGAATTGTAGGCACAAAAGCGGATACAGCGGTTACAGATATGGTATTGAATAATCGTGCTGAATATGAAGCGACTGATATCGTGATTAATGGACAGGTTTATTATGCATACTATTTACCATTGATTGAGAATAGCGGTGATTGTGTAGGTATGCTCTTTGTAGGACAGCCTAACACAGAGAATGAACATTATATCGCAACAAGAAGTAATTTCCTGATTATCCTTGCAATTGTTGTAACATTATTATGTGTTGGTTCAGCTGGATTTGCAATTGATAAACAGATACTGAGACCATTCTTGAAGTTGATTAATGTAGCGAAAGAGATGGCTCGAGGCAATATTGCGGTTGATACAAAGTGTGAAACTGCCATTCATGAAATAGGTGATTTGGCTGATGCATATGGAGAAATGGTTTCGCACATTGGAGAACAGGCGCGTGTTGCTGAAAAGTTTTCAGAGGGCGATTTGACAGTGGCGTGTCCGCAGGCAAGTGATGATGATGTTATGGGCAAGTCATTAAAGAAGATGCTTCGTGATAACAATAAGAATCTTTCAGTAATTCGCGATTCAGCAAACAGAATGGCGTCTGGTGCAAATGAAGTGGCAAGTGCAAGTAATTCATTAGCACAGGGAACAACAGAACAGGCTAGTGCAATTGAAGAAATTACAGCATCTATTGAAGAAATTGCAAATGGTGCTAAAATAAATGCAGAGGATGCAAATACAGCAAATGAATTAGTACAGAATACTAAGGAAGGTGCTATCCGTGGTAACGAGCGGATGAACAAGATGATTGCAGCTATGCAGGATATTAATGAATCATCTGAGAATATTTCTAAGATAATGAAAGTTATTGATGATATTGCATTCCAGACCAATATTCTTGCTCTGAACGCTTCTGTAGAAGCAGCAAGAGCAGGTGTACATGGTAAAGGTTTTGCTGTAGTTGCAGAAGAGGTAAGAAACCTTGCAAGTAAGTCAGGGGAAGCTGCAAAGGATTCTGCTGAGTTGATTGATGATTCTATCCGTAAGGTAGAGATAGGCTCGAAGCTGGCAGCAGATACAGCAAAGGCACTTGAGGAAATCCTTGGTTCAGTTGAAAATATTGCAACCCTGGTAAGTCGTATCGCAGATGCATCTGCAAATCAGGCTACATCTGTTGGACAAGTTAATGCAGGTATTACACAGATTGCGGATGTAGTACAGACTAATTCGGCAACCAGTGAGCAGTGTGCAGCGGCAAGTGCTGAGTTATCTAATCTGGCAGGACAGCTGATGCATGCGGTTGGTAAGTACAAGCTGTTATCAGCAAGAGTGCGTAAGCCTGTGATAGAAGAAGAGATTTTTGAAGAAGATGAAGAAGTCTTTGTAGATAATGAAGATATCATATCTTTAGATGGCGATTTTGGAAAATATTAAAGGTAAAGTGAAGATAGCCCCGATTTATGTCGGGGCTATCATCTAATGGAAGGATTTACAAATGAAGATTTATGCAGCAAATACAGCATTGGTAAGGACAGGAACAGAAGAAAAGCTGCTGGCTATGTTGGATGAAGCAAGAAGAGAACAGATAGGAAGATTTAAGAGAGTACAGGATAGAGAAAGAGGTATCTGTGCGGGGCTTTTACTTCGCCATAGTTTTTTAGAACAAGGGTATACAGAGGATGAATGGAAGCAGATTAGGGTAATCCGTGGAACGTATGGGAAACCAATGCTGGGGAATTATCCTGATTTTCATTACTCATTATCTCATTCGGGAGACTGGGTGGTGTGCGCGGTGGATATGGCACCATTAGGCGTTGATATTCAGATGATGGAGAATACAAAGCTGACATTGGCAAAAAGATTTTACCATCCTGAAGAATATCAGAGACTAATTAAAATAAAAGAGCAGGAATTGCAGAAAAAGGAATTTTACACCATGTGGACGGCGAAGGAAAGCTATGTAAAGCTTACTGGTCGGGGGATTGGTGAGGGAATAAATCAATATATAACGGAACATACATATCAGCATATGCAGGATGAAGCGGGGGTCTGGCTAGCTGATATAAAAATATATGAAACAATAGCGGACTATATTGTGTGTGTTTGTACGAGAGAAAAGACAAAAGCAGGACAACTTGAAATCGTATCAGGAATACAGGGATAGTCCTTGAAATGGAGGCGTTGCCATGCTAAGTGTAAGTGGGAAGAACAGTGTAAAGAAGAACGAAATAATCTTTATGCAGGGGGAACAGGTAAAACAGGTTGGTATCGTGTTGTCAGGCAAGGTGCTCATGGAAAATGAGTGGTTTAAGCTTGTGAGACCGCAGGGTTCTTTTTTGGCGTTGAATGATTTGAATCAGGAAGAGTACAGTGGTACTTATACGGCAATGGAGGATTCGGTTGTCTATGCATTGCCAGTAATAGGACAGGAGACACTTAGGGATATTATTAATAAGAATGCAGATTATCGGGCAATTATGATAGCGTCACAGTATAAGTATGTTACTGCGATTGCAAGAATCAGACAGGATTTGTATGACAGAGTCAGCAGACTTTATACTTTCGCAAAGAGAAGCTATGAGAATTATGAAAGCGCTTGTCTGAATGCAGGAATGTCTGTGATAGAGTTTGATGAGCTGCGCGAATTACCTATGTATGAAAAAATCGAGGCAGTAGGAGAGGATAAGCTTGGTTACTATGCGGCAGCTGCTAAGATTCCGTTAGGAGCGAATAAGCTCTATTTCTCATACAGTGAAGAGATGGTGGATTATCAGGTTATGGAGGTTCTTGAACTGGTAGATACCTTTAAAGAGGACATCGTTGCTATGGTGGAATATTTGAAGGATTTGCTTTCTTTGATAGCTCATAGAGATAATCATAATCTGTTAGAATATGCCTGCGTACAGGGGCAGGAGATGCGCAAGGGCGGTAATGTATCTGAAGATATGCAGGAGCTGCTTTCAGACATTGTAAATGAAGTAGATTTCCAGTATACTGCCTTGAAAAAGCAGATTAAGAATGTTGCACAGATTGATATTGATGCTATGCGCGCAAGGGTGTCAGATGTTATTACCAAGGAAATGACAGAGACGGAAAAGAAGAGCAAGGAAGAGAAGGAAGCAACCATTAAGCGGGATGTGCTGTCTTTGAAGGGCTCTATGGAGCAGGTAATTAAATATGGCGGTCTGGATGAGGAAACAGCAGAGAAGCTTCGTACCAATGTGGAGCATCTTGTGAAGGCACCTGACAGATTGTCTGTTGAGGATGATGTAAAGAAAGCAAAGAAAACAATTACACCGATTGTATTTGAATTATATCTGGCATGCTTCCGCAAGATGTATAGTGAGAACCGTGGTATACCAAAGGCAGTAGAGCTTTTCCTTAATTTTGGTATGCTGGATGAAAGGTTATTGGAGCAGGAGCAGCTTGAATTCCTTTGCGGAATTGATATTGCGGAAGATGATGGTCCGTGTCATGTATTCACTATGGTTGAATGGCTGACAGCGATTCAGGAAGGCAGAAGAGAGGCATCCAAGAGTGAATTTGATGAGGATTATATAGAAAATCTTCGTACCTTGAAGAAGCAGGGTGAGATTACAGAAGAACAGATGAAAAAGCTTGCTAATGATATGGACCGCCGCGTAGAGTACGAGGTTCGTAACATGATGATGAGCAATATGCGAGTGGCATATGGACAACCGACAGCATATATGCCGATTCTGTATAAAGAGGCAATCTATGGATATCTGGATAAGATTCTGGTTACAAAGAAGGCAATTAATGAAAGCGTAATCCGCCTGATGAAAATTGACTATTCAGCATTCTATCGAGAGGTCATTTATTCAAATAATGATTTGAAGATTATTAATGAAACAACAATGAAGAATGTATATCCTGATATTATTCTGTTCCCGCTGTTTGGTATCAATGCATCCATGTGGCAGGAGGTTGGCGGTAAGAGTAAATCCACACCTGGCCGTTTTGCGTTCCCGATGCTTACCAATACCAATATAGATGATATGATGGTTAAGATGTTCGGTCGTTTCCGCTGGGAGCTTTGCAGAAATATTCAGGGTATGCAGTGGAATGATATCAAGGTTAAGTCATTGACTTCGGAATATATGGATTATATTCAGTTCTATCGCAAGAATAGAGAGCTTTCAGAAGAGTGGCGTGAAAAGGTTAAGCTACAGATTCAGAAGGGCAGAAATAATTCAAGAGAAATCTTCCTGATGGATTATGAAGCGTGGGTTAAGAATGAATCTAACGGCTCTATGAAGCTGAATAAGGTGTCAAGAGAATTGCTCGCAACCTATTGTCCATTTGAAAAGAGCTTGAGAACAAAGTTAAATGGTCAGAGAGCATATGAGCTTGCGCAGGCAAGGCATGGACGTAATTGTCAGAAGAAGACACAGGAATTTGAATTAAAAATCAAAGCAATGCAGAAGGAAACAGATAATATTCCAAAGGAAATTATGGATACATATGAGTTCTTCTCAAGTATGTAATAAAGGTGGCAGAAATTAATCTGCCACCTTTTTATACATCGTCTGATTCTGTTTCTTCGGAAGCTTCTTTCGCCTGTGGAGGAAGAAGAATCGTAACCTTTTCAATACGGTTTTGAATAACCTCGGTTGCAGTAAGTGTAATACCGCTCTTTGTTACTACCTGTTCGCCTTCAGAAGGGAATCGGTCTAAGAGCTCGATAATGATACCACCGATAGAATCAAAGTCCTCAGAGCTGAACTCGGTATGAAGAACATCATTAATATCGTCAAGCTTCATACTGGCATCTACCAGATATTCAAAATCATCGAGCTTCTGGATAAGGTCCTTTTCGTCCTCATCGTATTCGTCACGAATCTCGCCTACAATCTCCTCCAGCAAATCTTCCATAGTAATCATACCAACAGTTGCTCCGTATTCGTTGAGAACCAATGCTACGTTGGCTGCAATGTTACGCATCTCTAACAGTAAATCAGCAGTCTTCTTAAATTCATAGGTATAATACGCTTCGCGTAAAATATCTTTTATTTTGAAAAGCTTTTTATTCGGAACTAATAGGAAATCCTTTACATTGATAATACCGATGATGTTATCACTTTCATTCTCATATACAGGAATTCGGGTATACATGGAATCCTTAAAAACAGTAAGTAACTCAGAATAGGAAGCATTCACATCAATACTTGTCATGTCAATTCGCGGAATCATAATATCCTTGGCTACTGAGTCGCTGAAATCAAACACGTTATAAATAAGCTTCTTCTCTTCCTGCTCGATTACTCCATCCTCGTGACTTACATCTACATAGGTCTTAAGTTCGCTTTCAGTCATAGTCTGCTTCTTAGTTGAGTCGATATGCAGTAATCGAAGTATCGCACCCGAAAAAATATCTACAATAAAAATAATCGGAGTAAGTATCTGGGTCAGAAGATAAACAGGTCTTGCGTAGATAAGCGCTATCTTTTCATTGTTATACATCGCCCATGTCTTAGGAACAATCTCGCCAAATAAGAGAATGAGAAGTGTCAGGACACCTGTTCCGATACCGACGGCTGCATTGCCAAATACATTCATGACAAAGACCGTAGTAAGGGAAGAAGCACTGATATTGACAATATTGTTACCAATTAAAACGGCACTGATAAGCTTGCTCTTTTTATCCAGTATCTTTTGAAGTGTGAGAACACTCTTGGTTGGATTCTCCTCTACCCATGTGCGAACTTTCACGATACTAAGCGTGGTAAGTGAAGTCTCAGCTGATGAGAAAAATGCAGAAAAGATTAATAAAACTACAAGAATACAAAGTTGTATGACACCAGTGGTATCCAAAATAAAATTCCTCCTTTTGTAAAGCAAGTATTGTAATAAAAATTGAATATATGCATAGATTATATCAGTGGTATAAGAAAAAAACAATAATATGTTCGTAATAGGAAAATGAAAAAATATAAAGAGAGGGAGAGAAAATGAAGAATTATGAGAGAGTAATAAGTTTATTGAAGGGAATATTGCTGGCGTACATAGTAACGGGAATTATGCTTTTGGTGATGGCATTTCTGCTTTATAAATTTAATCTGAGTGAAACGGTTGTGGATATAGGAATTCTGATTTGCTATGTAATATCAGCACTGATAGCGGGAATGTGTTATGCAATCAATGCAAAGAGCAGAAAGTTTGCGTGGGGTATGCTGGCAGGCTTTGCGTATTATGCAATTTTATTAGTAATATCTGTCGGAGTTGAGGCTGATTTTCAACTGCTGTCAACCTCATGTGTTACGACTTTATTTATTTGTATAGGAAGTGGAATGCTGGGAGGAATGCTTCGATAATAAATTAATAAAATCTTTACTTATTTTTTATCAACTTTATGCTATAATAAAAGCAGTTTATATGAAAGGTGCTTGATATTATTGCAGTTTATTAAATCCACATTTGAAGAAAAGTTAAAAGAAACCGTAAAAGCAGTGTTACCGATATTGATTATCGTGCTGGTGTTGTGTTTTACAATAGCACCGATACCACCAAGTATTCTGATGACGTTTTTGGTTGGTGCCGTTTTATTAATCGTTGGTATGCTGTTTTTTAATGTAGGCGTTGATTTGTCGATGTCGCCTATGGGAGAACGTGTAGGTTCGATTATGACAAAGTCTAAGAATGTATTTGTTGTCATTCTTATCAGTTTTATTATGGGCTTTGTGATTACCATATCCGAGCCTGATTTGCAGGTATTGGCACAGCAGGTACCGTCTGTTCCTAATCTGGTTATTATTCTGGCAGTAGCACTGGGAGTTGCAGTTTTCTTAGTGATTGCGATTTTGCGTATGCTTTTAGGAATTCCATTATCACGTCTGCTATTATTTTTCTATGCTGTGATTTTTGGAATGACATTATTTGTACCTGGAGATTTCCTTGCAATTGCATTTGATTCGGGTGGAGTAACAACAGGACCGATGACAGTTCCGTTTATTATGGCTTTTGGTATTGGTATTTCTGCAATTCGAAGTGATAGACATGCAGAGGACGATAGCTTTGGTTTGGTATCCATGTGTTCTATTGGACCGATTATTGCGGTAATGATTTTGGGAATGATTTTCAAGCCAGAGCAGGCAGAGCAGGTGTCGGAAGCTATTCCTATGATTGATAATACTGTAGATTTGTGGAAATTATTTTCACAAGAGATACCTAAGTATATGGAAGAGATGGTAGTATCTTTATTGCCGATTATTGTATTCTTTGCGATATTCCAGCTGGTAGCAAGGGATATTAATAAAAGAACACTTACCAGAATAGGTATTGGTCTCGTATATACATATATTGGTCTGGTATTGTTCCTGACAGGTGTTAATGTTGGATTTATGCCTGCTGGTAACTATCTTGGACAGACTATGGCAGGACTTGATTACAGATGGATTATTGTTCCGATAGGTATGATAATTGGTTACTTTATCGTTCGTGCAGAGCCTGCAGTATTCGTGCTTACAAGACAGGTAGAGGAGATGACCTCGGGAGCGATTTCGGCAGGAGCGATGGGCATGAGCTTGTCAATTGGTGTGGCTGTTTCAGTTGGACTTGCGATGACAAGAGTTCTGACAGGTATTTCTATTTTGTGGCTTTTGGTACCAGGATATTTGGTGGCGCTGGTATTGACTTTCTTTGTTCCAAAGATTTTTACAGCGATTGCGTTTGACTCTGGTGGAGTTGCATCTGGTCCGATGACTGCAACCTTCTTACTTCCATTTGCTATGGGAGCATGTGAGGCAGTAGGCGGTAATATTATTACAGATGCTTTTGGTATTGTAGCAATGGTAGCCATGACACCGTTGATTACGATTCAGGCAATGGGACTTATCTTTAAGATTAAGGAGAGCAAGATGCGTAAGGCAGCTGCAGTGGAGGCTGAGTTTGTTGCAGTACACGCTGACGAAGATATGGAGATTATCGAATTATAGTATTGCTTAATGAGATAGAAAGGCTTGGTTTATATGAGTATAAATTTGATGACAACAATTGTAGATAGAAAGGCAGTAAAGCGTTATCATGAATTGTACGAGCAGACTGGTCATACAGTGATGTTTGCCAGCTTGGGCGAGGGAACTGTATCGAATGAGGTGCTTGACTATTTAGGGCTTGATTCTTCTGAGAAAGCAGTGCTTTTCCATGTGGTACAGGAGGCTGATTGGATTGATATTAAGAGACAGCTTGAAAAGACGCTTAAGATTGATGCGCCAGGAGAAGGAATTGCATTTATCGTACCATTAAGCAGTATTGGCGGTAATAAGCAGATGCAGTTTTTACTGGAAGGACGGGAATATCAGAAAGAGGAGGAGTCAACCTTGAAGAATACATCACATGAATTGATTATTGCAATAGCAGAGTCGGGATATACAGAATTAATTATGAGTGCAGCAAGAGAAGCGGGAGCGTATGGCGGAACTGTTTTGCATGCTAAAGGAACAGGTATTGCAGCGGCAGAGAAGTTTATGGGAGTAACAATTGCAGCTGAGAAGGAAATGGTGTTTATTGTTACTAAGACAGAGCTTAAGAATCCGATTATGAAAGCGATTATGGAGAAGGCTGGCTTGAACAGTAAGGCCAAATCCATCGTATTCTCACTTCCTGTAACGGATACTGCAGGTCTTCGTCTTGTAGAAGATTAGTTTTTGAATGTAATTTGTCCAAAAATATTACAAAAATACTTTTCGCATTGAAAAATGTATGTTATACTACATAAAGTATAAAGAGAAAGTCTGTTCAGACTTAAATATGTTAGGAGGCTTATGTTATGAAACACATCAAAACATTAACCACAAGAGATTATAAAGAGTCTATGAAAAAGGGTGGATGTGGAGAATGCCAGACATCCTGCCAGTCAGCTTGTAAGACATCTTGCACAGTTGGAAATCAGAGCTGCGAACAGGTTAAATAATTTATAATTAAGTGTATTCGCATACTAGACTTGGAAAGCAGCGATGAATGTCGCTGCTTCTTTATGCGAATAAGTAATATGATTAAGTGTGATAGGCTTGATTGAGTTGGAAAGGAAAGAATTACATTGATACATCAGTATAAGAACAATGGCTATAACATAGTATTGGATGTGAACAGCGGTTCCGTACATGTTGTAGATGACATCGTTTATGACATTATTGCGTGTGTTGACGAGCATCATTTGGAGTCAGAGGATAAAGAGGCTGTTAAGGATAAGCTTTGTGGATATCTTTCTTATGAGAAGGATGTAATTAGCGAAGCAGTGGATGAGATTTTTGAATTAAAGGAAGCGGACATGCTATTCTCAGAGGATATTTATGAGAAGAGTATAGAAGCATTTAAGAATAGAGAGACAGTTGTTAAGGCACTTTGCCTGCATATAGCCCATGATTGTAATCTTGCATGCAAGTATTGTTTTGCAGAAGAGGGAGAGTATCATGGCAGACGCGCTCTTATGAGCTTTGAGGTTGGTAAGAAGGCTTTGGATTTCTTGGTGGCGAATTCGGGAAGCCGTAAGAACCTTGAGGTAGATTTCTTTGGCGGTGAGCCGCTTATGAACTGGCAGGTTGTTAAGGATTTGGTAGCATACGGCAGAAGTCTTGAGGAGTCTCATAATAAGAAGTTCAGATTTACATTAACAACGAATGGCGTTCTTCTGAATGATGATATTTTAGAGTTTGCCAATAAGGAAATGAGTAATATCGTATTAAGTATAGACGGACGTAAAGAGGTTCATGACAATATGCGTCCTTTCAGAGGCGGTCAGGGAAGCTATGATATGATAGTTCCTAAGTTCCAGAAGGTTGCCGAGAGTCGTAATCAGATGGATTACTATGTAAGAGGAACTTTCACTCATAATAATCTTGATTTTGCGGCAGATGTTTGTCATTTGGCAGATTTAGGTTTTAAGCAGATTTCGGTAGAGCCTGTAGTTGCAGCAGATACAGAGGCTTATGCATTAAGAGAAGAGGATGTTCCGCAGATTCTTGCAGAGTATGATAAGCTTGCGAAGGAATTGATTGAGCGTCGTAAGGCTGGTAAGGGTGTGAACTTCTTCCACTTTATGGTTGATTTATCAGGCGGTCCTTGTGTATATAAGAGATTGTCAGGCTGTGGCTCAGGAACAGAGTATCTTGCGGTAACACCTTGGGGCGATTTCTATCCATGTCATCAGTTTGTGGGACAGGAAGAGTTCCTGATGGGTAATGTGGATACAGGTATTGTGAATACTAAGGTTCGCGATGAGTTTAAGAGCTGTAATGTATATTCTAAAGAAAAGTGTAAGAATTGCTTTGCTAAGTTTTATTGCAGTGGGGGCTGCGCGGCGAATTCTTATAACTTCCATGGCAGCATTCATGATGCATATGATTTGGGTTGTGAGCTTCAGAGAAAGCGAGTGGAATGTGCAATTATGATAAAAGCAGCGTTAGCTGACGAAGAATAAAGGAGAGCTATATAATGAAAAAGAGTAAGGGTATTATGACTCTGATTCTTACCTTGATTGTTACGGTTGCATTAGGTTTTGTGGCAATCTGCGGTATTGGAACAGAGAAGGCAGGTGCTGCCTCAGAGATTAAGCTTGGTCTTGACCTTGCAGGTGGTGTAAGTATCACATATCAGGTTGTAGGAGATGAGGAGCCTTCAGCAGAGGATATGAGTGATACAGTTTATAAGCTTCAGCAGAGAGTAGGCGTATACAGTACTGAAGCGATTGCATATCAGGAAGGTACAGACCGTATTAATATTGAGATTCCTGGTGTGTCTGATGCAAATGCGATTTTACAGGATTTAGGAAGACCAGGTGCGTTATACTTCATCGCACAGACAGATGCTTCTGGTAACTTGAATTATACCTATACAGGTGTAGGGGAAGATGGCAGAGCAATCTATGAGTTAACTAAGTCTATTGATGAGCTTAAGGCAGATGGAAGTATTGTCTTAGAGGGTACTGATGTTGAAGCGGCACAGGGCGGAAGTGCTCAGGATACAATGGGTAATAGCCAGTTTGTAGTTTCCTTAAGCTTTACAGAGGCAGGAACAGAGAAGTTTGCTAAGGCTACAGAGAAGGCTTATTATGCAGGCGAGTCTATCGGTATTTATTATGATGGTGCATTTATCAGTGTTCCACAGGTTAACAGCGTAATTACAGCAGGACAGGCACAGATTACAGGTATGGAAAGCTATGAAGAGGCTGAGCAGCTTGCAAGCCAGATTCGTATCGGTGGCTTAAAGCTTGAGCTTGAAGAGCTTCGTTCTAATGTAGTAGGTGCGCAGCTTGGTTCAGCAGCGATTGAGACCAGTCTTTTGGCAGGTGCAATTGGACTTGTGATAGTTATGTTATTTATGATTTTTGCATATCGCATTCCAGGTCTTGCTTCTGCAATAGCATTGATTATTTATACAATCTTAACTGTATTGTGCTTGAATATGTTTGAATTGACATTGACACTGCCTGGTATTGCAGGTATTATCCTGTCAATTGGTATGGCGGTAGATGCGAATGTTATTATTTTCGCCAGAATTAAGGAAGAGATTGCAACAGGTAAGACAGTTCGCTCTTCTATTGATATTGGATTTAAGAAGGCATTATCAGCAATCGTTGATGGTAATGTAACAACCCTGATTGCAGCGTTGGTGCTTGGTGTTAAAGGTACAGGTACTGTAAGAGGCTTTGCACAGACCTTAGCGCTTGGTATTATCCTTTCTATGTTTACAGCATTAGTAATTACCAAGTTGTTGCTTAGAGCGCTTTATGCGATTGGCTTTAAGGACATCAAGTATTATGGTATGACATTAGAGAAGAAGCCTCTTAACTTCCTTGGTAATAAGAAGTGGTTCTTTAGTGCTTCTATTGCGGTAATTCTTCTTGGATTTGTATTCATGGGAGTAAATAAGGCTTCAACAGGTTCAGCATTGAACTATAGTCTTGATTTTGTAGGTGGTACGGCAACAAGTGTAACCTTTAATGAGGATATGACACTTGAAGAGATTGATGAGAAGGTAACACCTGAGTTTGAGAAGATTACCAATGATGCTAATGTTCAGGTACAGAAGGTAGCAGATTCAACACAGGTTATCTTTAAGACCAGAAGCTTAGAGGTTGAGGAAAGACAGGCGTTAGCCGATGTATTAGTTGAGAAGTTTGCGGTAGATGAATCGTCAATTACAGCAGAGACAATTAGTGCAACTGTCAGTGGTGAGATGAGAAATGATGCAATTCTTGCAGTTCTTATTGCAGCTGTCTGCATGTTGATATATATTTGGTTTAGATTTAAGGATATACGCTTTGCGACAGCATCTGTAGTACCATTAATTCATGATGTATTAGTAGTACTTACATTCTATGCTGTAGCAAGAGTTTCGGTAGGCGGTACTTTTATTGCCTGTATGTTGACAATCGTTGGTTATTCAATCAACGCAACTATTGTAGTGTTTGACCGTGTCAGAGAGAATATGGCTGAGATGCGTAAGAAGGATACGCTGGAAGATATTGTTAATAGAAGTATCGGACAGACACTTACCAGAAGTATTTTTACTTCATTAACAACCTTTATAATGGTAGCAGCACTTTTTGTTTTGGGTGTATCGTCTGTTCGTGAGTTTGCATTACCATTAATGGTTGGTATTGTATGTGGTGCATACTCTTCAGTATGTATTGCAGGCGCACTTTGGTATGTATTAAAGACTAAGATTGCATCGAAGGGGGAGTAATCGCCTGACAGTCGGAGTATTGACTGTCGGAGTCCTGGAGGATGTGTTTAAATGAGTAGTGAGTCTAAGAATGGAAGAGCCATAGCGAAGAATGCAGCGTTGTATTTTGTTGAGGTTGTACTCTTGGTAGTGGGTATTGTGTTTTATTTCTTTTCTTCCAAATTGGCTGACAACGTGCAACGGGTATCTTTGAATATTGTAGAGAAGGATATGACAGTCTATGCTGGAGCTTTATCAGATGAACAGGACGTATCCGATGAGCAGGCAGGAGATAATTTATCTTCTACAGAGACTCCCGTATCATCAATGGTAACAGAGGATGGAGTTACCTATCGTAATATTGCTTTGTTTGGTGTGGATTCCAGAGAAGGGCAGCTTTTGGCGGGAACGCGTTCGGACACGATTATGATTGCCTCTATTAACGAAGAAACGAAGGAGATTAAGCTGGTATCAGTTTACAGAGATTCGTTTTTGAATGTGGGAGAGGATATTTATAATAAAGCGAATGTTGCCTACGCTAAGGGAGGTCCCGAAAGAGCAATAGAGATGTTGAATAATAATCTTGATTTGAATATTTCGGATTATGTAACAGTAGGCTTTAGAGGTCTTATTGATACAGTAGAGTCTGTCGATGGCATTGAGATGGAGATTTCTGAGGAAGAGATTGAATATCTGAATTCCTATCAGATGATGATGGCACAGGAGCTTGGATTAGAGTATACTCCGATTGAAGAGCCTGGCTTACAGCTTTTAAATGGTATGCAGGCAACGGCATATTGTAGAATCAGATATACGGCAGGTAGCGACTTTATGCGAACACAAAGGCAGCGCAATGTTTTGATTGCTGTATTGGAAAAGGCAAAGACAAAGTCACTTGTAGAAATTAATGATGCAATTAATGCTGTCTTGCCGTCTGTATCTACATCTTTTAGTTCGGCAGAGATTTTGGAGCTTGCAACAGCCCTGCCATTATATCGGGTAGTGGATAATACGGGAATGCCATTTCAGCAATATAGGGCGAATGCATTTGTAAGTAATAAGGGTAGCTGTGTAATTCCATATGATTTGGAAGCGAATGTAACAGAACTGCATAGATTTTTATTCGATGTGCAGGACTACGAACCATCCGATACAGTGAAACAGTACAATAAAGATATTCGTCAACAGACAGAAGGGTATCTTGAATGGTAATGAATCAAAGAAGCCGCAATGATTTGCGGCTTCTTTTTAAAATTATAAACATGAATTCTTTGGAGGCAAGATGAAGGGAAAAGGAATAACTGCTGGAGCCTTAAAATGGATTGCAGTGATTACAATGCTGATTGATCATTATGGATTGACAATTTATGTGCATACAACAGACTGGGTGTATGAGTATTATCGTATCATGCGTTATATAGGGAGAATTTCTTTTCCGATATATTGTTTCCTTTTGATAGAGGGCTTTTATCATACGAAGAATGTTAAGAGATATGTTTTGCGCTGTCTGATGTTTGGTTTGGTATCAGAGATTCCGTTTGATTTAGCAACACATGGAAGTGTTTTTTATCTACAGTCACAAAATATATATTTTACATTGACAACAGGCTTGTGTATGATATGGTGTCTGGAGCGGATAAAGGGAGCGTATCTTGTCCCTAAAAGGTGGGCTGGAATTGTTCCTGTTGAGTATTTTCAGTGGGGAGCGTCCTTCTTATGCATTGCAATAGGAGCAGGAGCAGCGCAGCTTTTGGAAATGGATTATCATTATATGGGTATTTTACTGATTGCGGCTTTGTACTACTGCAGGGAATTTACACCTTTAGTCAGAAGCCTGGTGGGAGCGGTGGCTTTTGCATTTGAGAAGACAGCACCGCTTGCATTTATTCCAATCTATTTTTACAATGGTCAAAGAGGCAAACAGAATAAGTACTTCTTTTATATGGTCTATCCGATTCATTTACTGATATTTGGGTTGATTCAAAAATTTTTTTTATAGATTAGCATACAGTGGAAAGGCAGGATGTTAAATGTATTCTTTGGAGAAAAAGGTAAGCTATAGTGAAACAGATGCAGATTTGAAGTTGTCCGTATTAGGATTGGTTAGATATTTCCAGGATATTGCAATTTTTGATTCGGAGAACAGAGGTGCCAATATGGAATATCTGGCAAAGGTGCATAGAGCATGGGTGTTAGGTGCATGGCAGATAGTAATAGACAGGATGCCAAGGTTTGGTGAAGAGATTCGTGTGATAACTTTTCCTTATGACTTTAAGGGCTTTATCGGCTATCGTAACTTTGCGATAGAGACCAAGGCTGGTGAGGTATTGGTAAGGGTTAATTCCATGTGGAGTCATATGGATACGGAGGCGATGCGTCCTGTAAAGCCGACGGATGAGTTAATGGAGTGTTATCAGACAAGCCCGAAGCTGGAGATGGACTATGCACCCCGTAAGATTGCAACAGTGGGCGAAGGCAAGGAAATGGAGCATATCAAGGTACGAAAGGCACAGATTGATTCCAATCATCATGTAAATAATACAGAATATATAGCGATGGCATATGAATATTTACCTGATCATGCAGTTATTACACAGGTAAGAAGTGAATATAAGAAGCCTGCACTGTTACATGATGAGATAGTACCGATTGTGTATGAAGATAATGGAAAGGTTGTAGTGCAGCTGGATTCTTTGCAGCATGAAATCTACGCAGTGGTGGAGTTTACATATGAGTAAATGGATGGTAACAGCGAAAAGGGCTGATTTTAATGGAATTGCAGAGCGTTTTGGGATTAGTCCTGTGTTGGCAAGGCTGATTCGTAACCGAGATGTGATTGAGGAAGATGATATTAGAAAATTCTTGTATGGAGACTGTGAAGACTTGTATGACCCATTACTCCTTAAGGATATGGAGCAGGCGGTTGCGATTATTTTAGAAAAGATTGCTGAGGATAAGCAGATTCGTATTATCGGTGATTATGATATTGACGGCATATGCTCAACCTATATTCTATACAAAGGATTGTCGCACTGTGGAGCAAAGGTCGATACTGCCATACCGCATCGTATTAAGGATGGCTATGGACTAAATGAGAATCTGATAGAAGAGGCGAAGGCTGCGGGAACAGATACGGTTGTGACTTGTGATAATGGAATTGCGGCATATAGCCAGATTGCTTATGCAAATGAGCTTGGTATGACAGTGGTGGTAACAGACCATCATGAGGTTCCGTATGAAGATACCGAGGACGGAAGAATGTATAAACTACCACCTGCGGCGGCGGTAGTAGACCCTAAGCGTCAGGATTGCATGTATCCTTTTTCAGAGATTTGCGGTGCAGTGGTGGCATATAAGCTGGTGTTGGCGTTGGTTGCGGCAAAGCAGGGGATGACATGGAAGGAAGTGTTGTATTCCGAGCTTGGACAGGAGCTTTTAGAGCTGGCGGCTTTTGCGACCATTGGCGATGTTATGGAGCTTAAGGATGAGAACCGTATTATCGTAAAGTGCGGATTGTCACTTATGGCAAATACAAGGAATCTGGGCTTGAAGGCTCTGATTGATGTAACGGGTGTGGATGCCGAGCATATGAAGCCCTATACCATAGGCTTTGTGTTAGGGCCATGTCTGAATGCCACGGGAAGACTGGATACGGCAGTGAATGCTTTGGAGCTGTTTAAGACAACGGACAAGGCAGAGGCGGCAAGGCTTGCAGGCGATTTGAAGGCGATGAATGACAGCCGTAAGGAGCTGACGCTTGAGGGTGTTGAGGAGGCTGTCTGGCAGATAGAGACACAGAAGCTTTTAGATGACAGAGTACTGGTAGTGTATCTTCCCAAGGTGCATGAAAGCCTTGCGGGTATTATTGCAGGACGTATTCGTGAGAAATATGGAAAGCCGACCTTTGTGCTGACAGATGCAGAGGAAGGCGTTAAGGGTTCTGGACGTTCTATAGAAGCATTTCATATGTATGAAGAAATGACCAGATGTAAGGAGCTTTTTACAAAATACGGCGGACATAAGCTGGCGGCAGGTCTTTCGCTTCGAAAAGAGGATGTTGATACTTTTAGAAAGGCTATCAATCAGAATTGTACGCTGACGGAAGCTGATTTTGAAGAAAAGGTAATGATTGATGTGGCGATGCCGATGAGCTATGCCAATATTGATTTTGTGAAGGAGTTGGACAGATTAGAGCCATTTGGAAATGGCAATTCCAAGCCTCAGTTTGCGCAGAAGAATGTCAGATTTGTAAAGGGCAGACTTCTTGGTCAGAATAAGAATGTTGGAAAGTATACAGTAGCAGATGAGACAGGTAAGCTTTATGAAATGATTTATTTTGGAAATATAGAAGGCTTTCATGAATATCTGGAAGCAAAGTATACGGCGGAGCAGGTGGCGGCACTTTATAATGGAAGAGGCAACGATATTAGTCTGTCTGTAGTATATTATCCTGAGATTAATGAGTTCCGCGGGAATGTAACCGTGCAGATGGTGATGAAATACTACCAGTGATTTCCTTTATACATTGTTTATAAATATAATTCAATTTTTATGATTTGTACACAAAAGCGACACATTTATATCGTATAGTAGGTTACAGGTAGTTGAAACACTCACTATCTCCCCCTCATAAGAAAATATAACAGGAGCTCGGCAGTGCCGAGCTCTTGTTATGTGTATGCGCACTCGTGCATGAGGAATATGTCGCAAGCGACTGCACTCGGCGCGACGCACAAACTAGCGTATGTGCGATTTGTATATGTATTCTTGAAAAACGACGACGCATATGCTATTCTGTAGAGTAGGGAAATAATGCAGATTTGATTACTTGAATGGAGTATGATGTATATGAAGTGTAGGGAATTATTACAGGGTTTGACATATGAATGCATTAAGGGCGGTGTTGACGTAAACGTATCTGAAGTCGTAAATGACTCAAGAAAGGTTTCAAAGGACTGCCTTTTTCTATGCATAGAGGGTGCAAATTTTGATGGCCATGAGTTTGCGGCACAGGTAGTAGAAGCAGGTGCAGCAGTATTAGTGGTAAGTAAAGAGGTAGAAGTACCTTCCGATGTACAGGTGACTATTATTAAGGTAGAGGATACCAGATATGCCATGGCATTTATTGCTGCAGCATATTATGGCAATCCAGCATCAGAGATGAAGATTATCGGTATTACAGGTACAAAGGGTAAGTCTACAACGACTTATCTGATTAAGAATATATTAGAGACGGCAGGACATAAGGTAGGTCTTGTAGGTACGATAGAGACTCTGATTGGTGATAAGGCAATTCCGTCAGCCAATACAACACCTGAGTCTTTGACCTTGCAGAAGTATTTTAGAGAGATGGCAGATGCGGGCTGTGATACTGTGGTAATGGAGGTTTCCTCACAGGGACTGATGATGCACAGAACACAGGGCTTTGTCTTTGATTATGGTATTTTTACCAATATGGAGCCTGACCATATCGGACCAAATGAGCATGCCTCCTTTGAGGAGTATATGCAGTGTAAGGGAATGCTTTTTAAGCAGTGCAAGGTAGGTATTGCCAACTGTGATGATAAGCATTGGCAGCAGGTGCTTGAGGGTTATACCTGTGAGCTTGAGACCTATGGCTTTAGTGAGAAAGCGGATTTGCGGGCAAGTAATCTGAAACTGATTACAGGAGCAGGTTACCTTGGAATAGAATTTGATGTAGACGGATTAGTGAAGATGCACGCCATGATTGATGTGCCAGGTAAGTTCAGTGCTTATAATGCAATGACTGCGATTGCAGTATGCCGTCATTTTGATGTGAAGGAAGAGGATATCTTATCTGCACTTTCCAAGGCAAAGGTAAAGGGTAGAATTGAGATGGTGAAGGTATCAGATGAATTTACTCTTATGATAGATTATGCGCATAATGCCATGTCTTTGGAGAGCTTACTTACAACCTTGAAGGAGTATCAGCCGAACCGTCTGGTTTGCCTCTTTGGTTGCGGTGGTAACCGCTCGAAGCTTAGACGTTATGAGATGGGAGAGGTAAGCGGTAAGCTTGCTGATTTGACGATTATTACATCTGATAATCCACGCTTTGAGGAGCCACAGGATATTATAGATGATATTAAGCAGGGCATAGGTAAGACAGATGGAGCATATGTGGAGATTTGTGACCGTAAGGAAGCTATCCGCTATGCGATTACACATGGTGAGCCTGGAGATATTATTGTGCTTGCAGGTAAGGGCCATGAGGATTATCAGGAGATTAAGGGTGTGAAGTATCCGATGGATGAAAGAGTATTGATTCAGGAGATATTAGAGGAGCTTCACGCCTAAGACAGATAGGGGTAATAGATGACGGGCAGATTTGCTAATATTATCGTGGATATATCCCATGAAAAGGTAGACAGACCATTTCAGTATAAGATTCCTGACAGGATGCAGGGAAGTCTTGATGTGGGAATGTCGGTAAGGATACCCTTTGGAATGGGCAACAAGTTAATAAAGGGCTATGTCATGGAGATTACAGATGTGCCAAATTACGATGTGACAAAGCTTAAGGAGATAGATTCTATCGTAGAAGGCGGTGTCAGTGCCAAGGCGGATTCGTTACGTCTTGCGTGGTGGATTAAGGAGAATTACGGTTCTACCATGATTGCGGCATTGAAAACAGTACTTCCTGTGAAGCAGAAGATGAAACAGGTCATTAAGAAGACTATTTACTCAAAGGTTAGCAGCGAGGAGGCACTGCGCCTTAGTGAAGAGTTTGAACGTAAGCATCAGACTGCCAAGGCAAGACTGATGAGAGAGCTTGCTGTGTCAGATACATTACCACAGCTGTTGGTTACAGGAAAGCTAGGTGTTACCACACAGACCATACAGTCCTTAGAAAAAGCACAGCTTTTGGAGGTTACACAGGAAAGTGTATATCGTAATCCTGTGAAGATGAAGGAAACGACGCAGAGCAAGAAGCAGCTTTCTGAGGAACAGCAGAGGATTGTAACAGAGATATTTGATGAATTTTCCATGGGGATTCGGGATAGCTACCTGCTTCACGGTGTGACTGGGAGCGGTAAGACAGAAGTATACATGGAGTTGATTGAGAGGATAATAGGAGAAGGAAAGCAGGCGATTGTGCTAATCCCTGAGATTGCATTAACCTATCAGACCTTGTTCCGTTTTTATCAGAGGTTTGGCGATAGAGTATCAGTGATGAACTCAAAGCTGTCAGCGGGAGAACGCTCAGACCAGTTTGAGAGAGCCTCTCGGGGAGAGATAGACATTATGATAGGACCTCGTTCGGCGTTATTTACACCGTTTGAACGATTGGGACTGATTATTATAGATGAGGAGCATGAGTCCAGCTATAAGAGTGAGACCATGCCAAAGTATCACGCAAGAGAGGTTGCTGCAAAGATTTGCAGTATGAAAGGCGCAAGCCTTCTTTTGGGTTCAGCAACTCCTTCTTTGGAGGCATATTATCGTGCAAGAAGGGGAGATATACGGCTGTTTACACTCAAGAACCGATTGGCAGGAGGAGAACTGCCGCAGGTATATACTGTGGATTTACGAGAGGAATTAAGAGAGGGTAATCGTTCTATCTTTAGTCGTAAGTTACAGGAGCTATTGGCTGACAGACTTTCTAAGGGACAGCAGAGTATGCTGTTTCTGAATCGAAGGGGCTATGCAGGTTTTGTATCCTGTAGAGCCTGCGGTCATGTAATGAAGTGTCCGCACTGTGATGTGTCCTTATCAGAGCATAGGAATGGCAAGCTGATTTGCCATTATTGTGGCTATGAGACACCACAGGTTAGCAAGTGTCCGAGCTGTGGTTCCAAATATATATTAGGATTTCGCGCAGGAACACAGCAGATAGAGGAGCAACTGTTAAAGCTGTTTCCTAAGGCAAGAGTGCTGCGAATGGATGCAGATACGACTAAGAGTAAAGACAGCTATGAGCAGATTCTTTCTCAGTTTGCCAATGAAGAGGCGGATATTCTGGTAGGAACGCAGATGATTGTAAAGGGACATGATTTCCCTAAGGTAACGCTTGTAGGAGTTCTTGCTGCAGATATGTCACTTCATACGGGAGACTACAGAGCGGAGGAGAGAACTTTTCAGCTATTGACTCAGGCAGCAGGAAGAGCAGGAAGAAGTGCATTACCTGGCGAGGTAGTGATACAGACCTATCAGCCTGAGAACTATGCCGTAGTACATGCTGCCAATCAGGATTACGAGGGCTTTTACGAGGAAGAGATGGCATACAGGGACCTGATGCTATATCCGCCTGCTGCCAATATGATGGCAGTGCTTGTATTGTCATCGGATGAATTGACAGGTGTTGCGCATGCAAGAGAGCTGGCAGATATGATAAGACAGCTTTATGCAAAGGAGCGTATTGCTATTATAGGACCTGCGGCGGCATCAATTGGTAAGATTAATGATGTATACCGCAATGTATTTTATATCAAGCATACAGAGTATGATACTCTGGTTAGAATAAAGGACAGAATGGAGCAGGAGATTGAGAGGAAGGGCTGGAATACGGATACTGTACAGTTCGATTTTAATCCAATGAGTGCTTATTAATTCAATACAAATCAGAAAGGAAGATAAGAAAATGGCAATTAGAACAATCAGAGAAATGGGAGACCCTGTATTAAATAAAGTGTCTAAGGAAGTAACCGAGATGACACCAAGGATTCAGGACTTAATTGACGATATGATAGAGACAATGTATGAGGCGTGTGGAGTAGGTCTTGCGGCACCACAGGTTGGTATTTTAAAGAGAATCGTAGTAATTGATACAACGGGAGAGGACCTGCTGGTTCTGATTAACCCTCGTATTGTAGAGACAAGTGGTGAGCAGACAGGTTATGAAGGCTGCTTAAGTGTACCAGGTAAGTCTGGTACAGTAACAAGACCAAACTATGTAAAAGCGGTTGCATTGAATGAAGATATGGAAGAAATTGTTGTTGAAGGAACAGAGCTTTTAGCCAGAGCGCTTTGTCATGAGATTGAGCATTTGGACGGACATCTTTATGTAGAAAAGGTGGAAGGTGAGCTTCTCAATAATGAAGATTTATATAGTGATGATGACTGGGACGAGGATGAGGAATAAATGAAAGTAGTATTTATGGGAACGCCTGACTTTGCGGTAGGCGCATTAGAGGCGATAGTTAAGGCAGGACATGAGGTAACAGGTGTTGTGACACAGCCTGATAAGCCAAAGGGAAGAAGCGGACAGATGCAGTTTCCTCCAGTAAAGGAATGTGCATTGAAGTATAATATTCCTGTATTTCAGCCTGTTAAGATTAAGACACCTGAGTCTGTGGCAGAGCTTGCAAAGTTTGAGGCAGATATTTTTGTGGTAGCGGCATTTGGACAGATGCTTTCGGAGGAGATTCTGAATATGCCAAAGTTTGGCTGTGTGAATATTCATGCTTCTTTATTACCAAAGTACAGAGGTGCGGCACCGATTAATCAGGTAATTGTGGATGGAGAAAAGGAAACAGGAGTAACCATTCAGCAGATGGCTTTAGGGTGTGATACAGGAGATATTCTGACTACAAAGGTTGTGGCGATTGATGCAAAGGAAACCGCAGAGAGTTTATTTGATAAGCTGGCAATTGCAGGAGCCGAGCTTATTGTAGAGACGTTACCAAAGCTTGAGGCAGGAGAGATTACACCAGTGCCACAGGATGAGAGCAAGGCAACTCATGTAAGAAAGATGGATAAGTCTTTTGGTAAGATTGACTGGACAAAGTCAGCTAATGAGATAGAGCGTCTGATTCGCGGATTGAATTCATGGCCAAGTGCATATACTTATTTTCAGGGTAAGAGTGTGAAGCTTTGGGCAGCTGATGTCATTGAAAGCAACACTAAGGCTGAGGCAGGAACGATTGTTGAGGTTAATAAGGAGTCCTTTGATGTAGCAACTGGTGAAGGTCTGCTAAGAGTAACCGAGCTTCAGCTCGAAGGTAAGAAGAGAATGGATGTGAAGAGCTTTTTGCTTGGTAATGCATGGAAAGCAGGCTTTAGATTAGGCGAATAGAGGAGGTTATTCTATGATGTATCCTTATTATTATTATTTTGACCCGACTTATATATTGGTGTTAATAGGTGCAATCGTATCCATGATAGCATCAGGTATGGTGGAGTCGGCATATAACAAATATAGCAAGGTTAGATGTATGTCTGGCATCACGGGAGCGCAGGTGGCGAATACCATTCTTAGAAATAATGGAATTACAGATGTCAGAGTGGAGTGTATCAAAGGCAATGCATTGACGAATTATTATCATCCGTCAAAGGGTGTGATTTGCCTTTCTGAAAGTGTATTTTACTCGACAAGTATTGCAGCACTGGGAATTGCTGCACATGAGTGTGGACATGCCATTCAGTATCAGCAGAATTATTTTCCTGTCAGAGTAAAGAATGCATTGTCTCCAGCGGCAAGCTTTGCTTCAAAGGCAGGTATTCCGATTATTTTGTTAGGTATTTTATTTGGATATAACGCAACCTTGGTAAATATTGGTATCTGGGTATTTGCTATTGCAGTATTTGTACAGCTGGTTACGCTTCCAGTAGAATTTAATGCTTCATCAAGAGCATTGGCATGCTTAGAGCAGTATGGTATGGTAACCCACGAGGAGAAGAGTGGAAGCGCAAAGGTGCTTCGTGCGGCAGCTTTGACCTATGTGGCAGCAGCAGCATCCGCTATTTTGCAGTTATTACGTCTGATACTGTTGTTTGGTGGAAGACGCAGAGATGACTAAGGTTTGAATTAGGAAGGATATGGATACATGGAGCAGATAAATGTTCGTCAGCTGGTAATGGAGATGCTGTTATCCGTTACTAAGGATGGTGAATACAGTCACATTGTTATCAGGGATGTGCAGAATAAATACAATTATCTGGGGACACAGGAAAAGGCATTTATGAAGCGCCTTTTTGAGGGAACTTTAGAGAGAATGATAGAGCTTGATTATTGCATTGACCAGTTTTCTAAGGTTAAGGTAAATAAAATGAAGCCAGTGATTCGTACCATTATGCGAATGGGCGCTTATCAGATTCTTTATATGAACAGTGTCCCTGATTCGGCAGCTTGTAACGAGGCTGTGAAGCTTGCACAGAAGAAGGGCTTTCGCACCTTGAAGGGCTTTGTAAATGGTGTGCTTAGAAATCTTAGCAGAGAGAAAGAGAATATTGCATATCCAAGTCAGGAGAAGAACTTTACTGCATATGCATCCATAAAGTATTCCATGCCTGAATGGATTGTGAAGCTATGGGAAGAACAGTTTGGTAAGGCAGTTACCTTACAGATATTAGAGGGACTTTTAAAGGAGCATCCAGTAACACTTCGAATGAGGACACAGGAGCAAGGTGCAATCAGTAGATTACAGGATGCATTAGTAAAACAGGGTGGTACGATAAAGCAGCACCCATATATAGATTATGCCTATATGCTTGAGAAGACAGATGATATGAGTGAGCTTCCAGGGTATGAGAGCGGAGCCTTTGTGGTGCAGGATGTCAGCTCCATGCTTGCAGTGGAGGCAATTGGGATTCCAAAGGGCAGCAGGGTGTTGGATATTTGTGCTGCACCAGGCGGAAAGAGTATGCTGGCAGCAGATATATTGAACAGACAGTCTGTTGGAAGCGGCAGCGTGGAGGCAAGAGATATTTCAGAGTATAAGGTAGCCTTTATGCAGGAGAATTTTGACAGATGCGGTCTTACTAATGTGAAGGCTGTTGTATGGGATGCCTTGGAGCCTGATGAGTCTTTTGTTGGACAGGCAGATGTGGTAATTGCCGATGTTCCTTGCTCAGGACTAGGTATAATTGGTAAGAAGAGAGACATAAAGTATAAGATGACACCTGAGGCGGTGGCAGATATCGTGAAGCTGCAGGAGGATATTCTAAGACGGGCAGTGTCCTATGTGAAGCCAGGCGGCAGGATGTTATTTAGTACTTGTACAATCAATAAACAGGAAAATGAAGCACATGCGAAGTGGCTGCAGGAGGAGCTTGGTATGATACCAGTATCCTTAGATGATACATTACCTGCACAGCTGCATTCAGATACGACGAAGAAGGGATATCTGCAGCTGTTGCCTGAAATCCACGAAACAGATGGATTCTTTATCAGCGTGTTTCGTAAGGAATAAGGAGAAGCTTTGTGATTGATATTAAATCTTTGACTTTGAAGGAACTAAAGGATGAAATGCTTAAGCTGGGGGAAAAGCCCTTTCGAGCAAAGCAGCTTTATGAGTGGATGCATGTAAAGCTGGCAAGAAGCTATGAGGAAATGACTAATATTCCGAAAAGTCTGATTGAAAAGTGTAAGCAGAATTATGAATATACATCAGTAAAAGAGGTTATGGTTCAGACCTCGGCAATTGACGGAACTAAGAAGTTCCTGTTTGAACTTGCGGATGGAAATTATGTGGAAAGTGTATGGATGAAATATCATCATGGTAACTCGGTATGTATTT
>JAFUKJ010000107.1 GCA_017467805.1 Lachnospiraceae bacterium | reverse complement strand
GTTGATAAGCTCGATATCACAACAGAGGAGAAGGCTACAGCAGCGATTGATACAATCGGCGATGCAATTAACCAGCTTTCATCGATTCGTTCTAAGATTGGTGCGTATGCAAATCGTATTGAGCATACAATCACAAATCTTGATACAACTACAGAGAATATGACAGCAGCATATTCTCGAATTATGGATGTTGATATGGCAACTGAGATGACAGAATATTCAACAGTGCAGGTATTGGTAGAGTCTTCTACAGCAATGCTTGCCCAGGCTAACGAGAGACCACAGTCCGTATTACAGCTGTTACAGTAATTATTAATAAGTTATGCAGGTCGCATAAGCCGTAGCTATGGCTTATATTGGGGGAATTCAAGACCTGGAAAGGACTAAGGTTACAATATGACAACTGAAACAAAACAGGGATTTACAAGAAGAATCACAAGTGCAAATAAAACACAGCTGGTAGTTATCGTATATGAAATGCTATTGGTGTACCTTGAGGATGCTAAGAATGCATTTCATAATGATGATAGAAAAGAGTTTGTTACCAATCTGAAGATGGCAAGAGAGTGCATTGGTCAGATGCGTACCACTCTGAACTTCCAGTATGAGTTGTCGAAGAATTTATTCCAGCTGTACTGCTTTGCTGACAGAGAGCTGGCAGCAGATATGTATGGCTATAAGCTTGACAATCTGGATGTAGTGACAATGATTTTCACAAAGCTCCATGACGCTTATTACACGATTAGCAGTCAGGACGATTCGGAGCCTTTGATGGCGAATATCCAGACGGTATACGCAGGCTTTACCTACGGCAAGACCGATGTAAACGAGAATGTCGTAGGCTATGACGCAAAGCGGGGGTATTTTGCGTAGGATAAAAAATTAAATAGGGGTATAGAGAATCCTCTAAAGCTATGGGTGGCTTTAGGGGATTTTTTGCATAAATTATGTCAAATAGCACGTTTTCACTACCAATCAGCACATGCATCTTGAAAATGATGAAGTCAAAAAGTATATTGAAGCTATCTAATAAAGAGAATTGTTATGAGAGGGATTTATTACGAATGCAGGTTTCACTATTTAATGATTGGAGAAAGAATGTAGTACAAAGTAGAAAGATAGAGTTGTTAATAGCAGAAGGAAGATACACAGTTGTTGATGTAGAAGGAGAGGAGGTTCTTTCGGATAAAAGCTTAGGTGAGTGGGAACAGGAGTTGGAAAGCGAGGGCTTTGTTCGCATACATAAAAGCTATATCGTGAATCTAAGATATGTGGCAAAGGTAGAAAGTACGGTGGTTCTTAAGGATGGCACATCTGTTCCGCTTGCCAGACGGCGTAAAAAGGAGTTCGAGGAAAGATACAAAGAGTATCTTATGCGAGATGAATGATCGTTCATGACATAAAAGTGACCGTTTATTACAAAAATCGACCGTTCATTACCTTTTGTTTGTAATTAGTAAGTGCATAGTGGTAATCTAATTATGTAAACAATGAGTGAAGAGATATATAGCTAATAACTGATTATTATTATACTATCCTGTGCTTGTATATAGGAAATAATCAGATAGTTTTGAGTCAAAGAGGTAATTAGAAATGAAGAAACAAGAGGGGTTTTTGAGTGTAACGTTATTATTATTTGGAATGATTAAATTAGTAGATACATTTTTTGTGTCTAAAAATGCGTCAGTGATTCCAGTAATAGGATATATAGCTGTTACGCTGATTGGTCTTTTAGGAGTTATAGTATGGATTTTAAGAAAAAAATAATTTTTAATCCAATTGTAATTAATGAATCATGTTAAATATAGTCATGAAGGAGGATTATTATATGGAATATGTAGTAGGGTTTGAAAACTTATGCGCGGATGATATGTTATGGGTCAATGGAGGAAATGCGATAGCAGATATTGCTGGAGGAATTACGGGCATAGCAACAGGTTATGGAATTTTTGCTGTAGCATCTGAGATGACAGGAACTACTATACTTACAGCTGCATGTGTTGCGGGGATGGGACTACTAGGATCTACATGTATTGTAGCAGGTGCTGCATTAACGGTTTATGGTGTTTATCAAATATTCAATTAAGGAGGAGAAGAGAATATGGTGCAAAATCTTACATTTGAAGAGTTAGAGATTATTAATGGAGGAGCGGATATAAGCACGGGATTAGGTTGTATAATTACTGGTGCAGATGTTGCGGCTGCGGGAGTAGGTGCAATTTATACAGCAGCAACGGCAACAGGAGGAACAGCAACTTTTATAGGTGTTAGTTGCTCTGTTGGCTTAATGGCAACAGGAGGAGTTGTTTTAGCTGTGGCAGGAGTGGCATTATTGGGTTATGGATTTAGTTTGTTGGCTGATTAATAATTAAGATACATTTAAACATGATTCATTAAGATAAAAGAGATTTAATAGGTGTAATATTAGATTGCAAGGAATATCACTTGTTATACATGTAGAGTGGTATTTTTTGCATATATCGGAGTTAAAATCACAAAGCACTTAAAAGTACCTAGGAGAAGAATATTGCTTTTATATGGGTGCAAAAGAATATTATTTTCAAAAGGAGAACGTTCTTTGAAAAGAACATGTAGATTAAGTATAGTATGTGGTTTGGTATTGCTAGATGTATCAATAAAAATATTCATTACATATTTTTGGATGGATAAAAAGTTCTATATCACAGATAAGCTGGGATTTATTCCTAAGTTGAATACGACACAATTATCCGCATATAATAGAGAATTAGGTTTGAACATAGGAATAGATAAACTATTCATAATAAATATTTTGCATGGAATGATGTTAAAGAGACCAGAAAAGAGAGTGAAAAACATTTAATGAGGTACAAATGAAGAAATCCCTTTTTAGTTCATTTGAATATTTAATTTATTTTTTTCCATAACGATTGTGGTACAAGCGTTATCATCCTTTATGAAGGGCATTTATGTCAATTATAAGGATAATGGAGATATTATATTGGCAGAAAGTTCGTCAGCATTGCTGAGAGAAAGCAAATGGATTGTATATATTATATCGTATGTTGTAATTCTGTTTTTGTTTTTTATATGAGAAGTAAAAGTAATGACGGAAGAGAAATTATTAAGCTTGCAAGATTGAGCCTACGAGAGATTGTTCCTATCATAATCATAGGAGTAGCAGAAGTGGTATTTTTCGGATATTTACTTACTTTTATAGAAGGTAATATGGTGGATACATATCATACTAAGACAGAGACATTGATAGAAGGAAATGTAGGCATAAGATTCATGGCACAGGTTTTGTTTGCGCCAATAGTACATCATATGGCATTTAATTTCATGGGAGCTTTTCATAATATGCAGATATTAGATGAGGTATCGAAGGGCATACTATGTGTAGTTGGCTTGGTATGTGTTGTAGGCGATATGATATATCTATATTTTGTCTTGAATAAGAAAAATAAGGATAAGGAATACACCGTTCGCGACAAAAAAAATTCATTTCACGACATAAATCTTGCAATAAGGTTTACATAAGTTATAATCTACTCATGTGAAAAACGATTTTGTTGAAGAGGAGTGTTAGAATGAGAGTAGAAGAAATAAAAGAAACAAAAGAATTTTATTGGGGATCATTGATTGTATTGGTTGTTTTATGGATATCAACAATTGTATTTATGAGGTTACAATTAGGTGGTGTAATTCCTAAAATTTTTATTTGGGTATTTAGTTCTGTATTGTTTGGTTATTATAGTAATTACAAAGGTGTAATCAAAAGAGGAAAAAGCTTTGATTCGATGGTTTGCATATATGCTGTGAATATTATATCAAGTTTGTCATATATAGCGTGCTTGGCATTTCTGTTTGGTAGATATGTTATGCAGATGATTCGTTAGATAAATAATAGTTAGGACGTTTGTTATCATATTGTTTTTATTTGATAACCGATAAGAGAGGTAATATAAGTGAAGAAAATAATACAAGAAAAACCAATCTTTGTAATAAGTATACTATTAATGATTTCAATGGTTGTACTATATTTTGAGGGATACTTCGTACATATAATAGGTCATGGATATTTAGGAAGTATTCTACTTAGAATGGTACTAGGTGTAATTATGCTCAGTACTTTACATATTGTTGCGGGAAAGGAAATCTTTTTATGGTCAAAAAAGAGTGGAAGATATGCCTTTTTATGCGGAATAGTTCCTTTAATATCCAATATTTTCGTGTTGACAATAAGGGTTATAGAAACATATCAGAATCCTTTTAGACGTTTACATGATGATTGGTGGTGTAAAGCACTTGTATTTTTGGCATTGGCATTGATGATAGGATTATTCGAAGAAGGATTATTCAGAGGAATTATTGTTAATGGGTTGGTAAAGGTAATGCCTAAAACAAAAGCAGGCTTATATAAGGCAATTATAATAAGCAGCATCTTATTCGGATTTGTACACATAATGTGGTATTTGCTAGATGCAGAATACTATTCTTTATCAGGTATTGTACAAATGATGATGTCAATATTTAAAATTGGTTCTATTGGTATGCTATTAGCTTCAATTTACTTTAAAACCAAGAACATATGGGCATGTATTTTGCTTCATGCGATGATTGATTTTATTCTGTTTCTTATTAATCCATTGACAGGAGGAGTGGTATCTCACTCATATGTAGAAAAAGGGGTGAGCGAAAGCGCACTTGTAATATCAGCATTGGTTACAGCAATAGTTAGTATTCCTAATGCAATTATTGCGATTAGGATTATGAGAAAGTTAAATCCAGAGGAATGTGTGATGTGGAAATCAAATGATATAGATAAGGAAGATGCATTGGAGGCTGTCAGTTGACAGCCTCCATTTCATATTGTCTTACTCTGCCTCCAATAGCATCGTTGTAGCCAGTGGCGTTGGAACTGGAATGGTAGCATACTTTTCTTCGTAGCAGGGTGTTACGATTTCCATGCTTTCTGCCTGATGAATCAGGAAGCGGTAACGCTTCAAGGTAGCGTTCACTTCATAGATGTAGCAGTCAATCAGGTCAGGGTCTGTTGCATTGTCTAAGCCTGCATAGGCGATATCTAAAGCCTCCATGGTTTTCTTAATATCTGCAAGAAGCATATCCTTTGGGGTAAGTATTTCTTCCTCTTTAGGTTCTGTCGAAGTTTTCCAAGGAAATACATTTCCTGAAAATAAATTTCTAAGACTAAAATATGTTTTCATGTTTTATACCTTTCTATTCAAAAGAAATATTTGCCATTGATGATTTTGGTAATAGTATAGTCCTCTTATTTCCAATTTATTCATGTTGAAAAGAGGTTGTTCCAAGCTGGACAGGCGAAGTTCACATAAGCTGGAAAAACCGAGCAATTTGAGGGGTTGAAATGTAAAAATCACGAGTTTTTACATTTCGAGTAGCTTTTTGGAGACTGATTCGTATAATGAGAAAACGTAACGAGCAAACATAGATTAAGGGCGAAAGGATGGAGTAAAATGGTCATTCTAATATGTGTATTAATGATAGCAGTAATTGTGGATATCACCTCGTATAAGATTCCTAATATGTGTATAGCGGTGGGAATTTTGACAGGATTCATCAGGGCGTTTTCGCTCGGAGGTGTGGAGGCGATGTTAAGGGCAGCAGGACTTGTGGTGATAGTATTTGCGATAGGATATCCCTTCTATATGATGAGAGGAATTGGTGCAGGAGATGTAAAGCTGCTTATGGTAATAGCATGTTACTTACCTAAAGAAGAACTGAAGATATGTGCAGTCACAACAATGCTGATTGCGGGAGTGGCAGCCATTCTTAAAATGCTTCTCTATAGGGAGAGCAGAGAGCGGTTCAAGTATTTACTCTGTTACCTGCGAAAGCTGATATGGTGTCAGACACTAGATACCTATGAGGTGAATAAGCAAAACAAACGATGTGTAATTCGTCTGTCAGTGCCAATGCTTTGCAGTGTATTGTTGCAGGTGGGAGGTATTCTGTGATGAAGGAAAAGCTGTTTGTAATCTGCGATTCAGATGAGGAGTATCTGGCAGGCTTACAAAATTATTTGGAAAAAAAGAAGCTGGCTGACTTTCATTTCAAGAGCTTTAGCAGTTTGGAGCTGGCACAGGAATATAATCGCGAGAATGTATTTGAAATCCTGCTGTTAAATGAGCAGTTATATGAAGAATCCGTAGAGAATATGCAGGTTAATAAGCTGTTTTTCCTAACGGAAGAAGGAGGCAGGCGGATGACGGAGGATAATTCTGTGATTATGAAATATCAGTCGGCTGAGAAGCTGCTAAGCAGTGTGTTAGATGGCTATGCAAAGGATGAATGCTGTAAAAGCGGTATGCCTTGTGTAACTCAGAGAACAAGATTAATAACGTTCTATTCGCCTGATGTACAGGCAAATCAAACCTTGGCGGCTTTGGCAGCAGGACAGATTCTGAGTGAGAAGAAAAAGGTTCTTTATCTGAACCTTAAGCCATTTAGTGGATTGCAGGATATGCTGGAGTGTCATTACACTTCCGACCTTTCGGACTTTATCTATTTTGCCCTGAAGCATTCGGACCGATTGGTCTATAAGCTTGGTGCGATGAAGCAGTCAGTAGAGGGATTGGATTATATGCCACCCTTTGCAAATCCAAAAGACATCATGCAGCTATCGGAGGAACAGTGGGAGCAGATAGTGGATGCGCTTATGGAATTTGGAAATTATGAGGAAATTGTAATAGAGGTGTCAGATGCCTGTCAGGGCTTGTTTAAACTGCTGAATAGAAGCGACAAAATCTATACGCTATATGGTGAGTCAAAGCTCTCTGTGGCAGGGATTGCAGAATATAGGCACTTTTATGGAAAAGAGGCATTTATACAGAGGACAAGCTTTATTACAGAACCACAGGAGTGGAGACAGAAGGAATACGATTATAGGTCGCTTGCCTTAGGGCATCCAGGTCAATATATGAAAGGAATACTTTATGAGGATGGAATTATGTGAGACACCAAGCCGCTATTTGAGCTGTAAGGAAGAAGTTTATCAACAGATAATGCGGGAAATAGATTTATCTAGGGAAATTTCTGATGAGGAAATGCAGAATCTGATAGATGATATGGTCATTTCTCAGGGAAGAGAGTACGGCTTGTCTTTGATGGAGCGTCAGGAGTTGGCAAGGGAGCTATTCTATTCAATTCGAAGGCTGGATATCCTACAGGAGCTGGTGGATGAGAAGGATATCACAGAGATTATGATTAATGGAATGGGACGGATATTCATCGAAAAGGACGGCAGAATGATGCCTTGGGATAAGCAGTTTACATCGAAAGAGAAGCTGGAGGATGTGATTCAGCAGATTGTTTCTAAGTGTAACCGAGTAGTAAATGAAGCGTCTCCTATTGTAGACGCCAGACTGGAAAATGGTTCGCGAGTCAATATTGTGCTTGCACCTGTGGCGTTAAATGGTCCGATTGTGACCATTCGTAAGTTTCCAGAGAAGCCTATTGGCGTGGAGGATTTGATAAGCTACGGTTCTTTGACCAAGGAGGTAGCACAAGAGTTAGAAAAGCTGGTAATTGCAGGCTATAACATCATGGTTAGCGGAGGTACAGGCTCTGGTAAAACGACATTTCTTAATGCATTATCGCAGTATATTCCCAAGACAGAAAGAATTATTACAATCGAGGATTCGGCGGAGCTACAGCTTCAAAATGTAGAAAATCTGGTAAATCTGGAAACCAGAAATGCTAACGCCGAGGGAACAAAGGAAATCAATATCAGGGATTTGATTCGGACCTCTCTTAGAATGCGACCTGACAGAATTATTGTAGGGGAGGTAAGAGGCGGCGAAGCCTTTGATATGCTTCAGGCATTGAATACGGGGCATGACGGTTCTCTTAGCACAGGTCATGCCAATTCGGCAAGGGATATGCTCTCACGCTTGGAAACCATGGCACTTATGGGGATGGAGCTGCCTCTATCTGCAATTCGACGCCAGATTGCATCAGGGGTAGACATTATCGTACATCTGGGAAGGCTTCGAGACAAATCAAGAAGAGTGTTAGAGATTGTCGAGGTAATCGGCATGGAGAATGAGGAGATTATTATACAGCCTTTATATCTTTTTCGGGAAGAGGGGGAGCTTGAAGGTAGGATACAGGGAAGTATGCATATGGTAAATGAGCTTTTGCATCGAGAGAAGCTTATGGCAGCAGGATTTTAAGGTAATAGAAATGATTAACAAAAATATTTTTAGTAACAAAAATTATAATTATATTAACAAAATAAATTTCATTAACAAAAATATTCATAATACTAACAAAATTAATTTTACTAACAAAAATGAACTTGCATGGAATATCACTAAAAATTGTGTATGGATAGGAATGGTAAGCGTTCTGTTTTATCAGAGTGTATTTGCTTTTGTCTGCCTGTTGCCGTTACAAATACCTATGTTAAAAAGGCAAAGAGAGGCCGCTGATAGGAAGCAAAAGAAAGAGATTTCTAAGGAATTTCGGGAGGTTATCATGTCAGTATCTGCGAATTTGCAGGCAGGCTATTCTGTAGAGAATGCCTTTTGTGAAGCGTATTACGATGTAGCAATGCTTTTTGGAGCTGATAGCTATATGGCAAAGGAGCTGGTGCGGTTAAAGGGAAAGCTACAGAATAATCAGCCATTGGAGTCTGTTTTATCTGAGCTTGCGGAGCGTACACAGGTAGAGGATATACGGGAGTTTGCGGATATCTTTGGAATTGCGAAGCGTAGCGGTGGAGACATGAGAGGCATTATTTCCAATACAGCGAGAATAATCGGCGATAAGATAGAGATTTCCAAGGAAATTGACACAGTTATGGCGGAGAAGCTATTGGAGCAGAAGATTATGCGTTTTATTCCGTTTGCAATGATTGCCTATATTTCCATTACTTCTAATGGCTATTTCAATAGTCTGTATCACAATGTGTTTGGCGTGGTAATTATGACGGTGTGCCTTGCGTTGTATGGGGGAGCGTGTGTGGTATCGGACAGAATACTGAATATAGAGGTGTAGAAATATGAAGGAGTTTTGCAGAAAAATAGCAGAGAAGCTTTACCAGTGGCTTTCTTCTAAGGGAGGCGGTACTTATCGTTTCCTGCATAATGTACAGGTTTATCAGGATATGAAGCTCTTAGAACCGACGGTGACAAATCCGAAAAAGCATAAGGAATATGTCATAGAGAAGCTGACACTATGCGTGATGATAATGCTGGTAGGTTTTATATTGACCTTGCTATTCATGATGCAGGAGGCAAATGAAAAGCGTGTGGAGGATAATGCGCTGTATCGAAATCAATATGGAGCAGGCAGTAAAAGTGTAGAGCTGATTGCACATACGGCGGATGAGGAAATTACTCTGACAGTGGAGCTTGGAGAGCGTGAGTATACTGAGGAAGAGCTGTTGGCAATGGAAGAGGACTTTTACAAAGCATTAATAGAGCAGTTCTTAGGAGAAAATGAGTCGCCAGACCTTGTATGTTACGACTTGAATCTTGTAACAGCAGTAGATGGCTACCCATTTCAAATAAGCTGGCAAATGGAACCAAATGAATATATGGATGAAACGGGACATTTGCTGATGGATACTGTAGAGAAACCAATTGTAATGGAGCTTATGGCAAATGTCAGTTGTGGGGAATATCAAAGCTGTTATCCTTTTGCTGTCTGTATTGGAAACAGAGCAGTACCTATCAGTATGGAAGAGAAGCTGACCAAGGAGTTATTACAAACGGAGGAAGCCTCCAGAAAAGAGGATTTCCTATTGCTACCCGCTGAGTATCAGAAGGAAGCAATAAACTGGGAGTATCCTGGTGGAGGAACGGGGATTCTATTCTTGATTCTGACACCATTAACGGCAGTTCTGATTTACTTTGGTAAGGATAAAGACTTGCATCAAAAGGTGGAGGAACGTGATGAACAGCTACGAATGGATTACCCTGAGCTTGTCAGTAAGTTGGCGCTCCTCATTGGTGCAGGGATGACTGTAACCAATGCATGGAACAGAATTACCGCAGACTATCGAAGAAAAAGGGAAAAAACAGGGATAAAGCGATTTGCGTATGAAGAAATGCTGATTACGACTTATGAGCTTGAGAGTGGAGCTTCGCAAAAGGATGCGTTAGAGCATTTTGGAAAGAGGTGTAGAGCGCCTTGCTATATTAAGCTGGCTACACTTTTGTCGCAGAATCTGAGAAAGGGTTCTACAAATGTATTTGATTTATTGCAGGAGGAGGCAACATTTGCCTTAGAGGATAGAAAAAAGCTTGCAAAGAAAAAGGGCGAGCAGGCAGGAACAAAGCTTTTATTTCCGATGATGTTATTACTTGGAATTGTAATGATTTTGATGATAGTTCCTGCGTTTAGTGATTTTTTATAAGAAAAGGAGTTTTTAAGAATGATGAGTTTAAGAAATTTTATGAGAGAAGAAGATGGAATGGGAACAGTGGAAATCGTGTTGATTATTGTGGTGCTTATCGCATTGGTTGCTTTATTTAAGAATGGCATTACAGGCATCATCAACACAATTATGAATAAGATTAAGACAAATGCCAATGCGATTTAAGACAAGCTGCCAAGACGGCTATCTGACAGTATATTTGTCGTTGATATTTGGAGTGATTTTATCGCTATTGCTGGCACTGGTAGAGGGTGCGGCGATATCGGCGGCAAGATTGCAGTCAGAGCTGGTTGCAGATATAGGACTGGATTCGGTGTTTGCAGAATACCACAGAGAATTATGGGAGCAGTATGAGCTATTCTTTATTGATGAATCTTATGGAACATCTAGAGGAAGTCTTGATAAGGTTCAGGCACATCTGGAGAATTACATTTCGTACAACACACAGCCACAGACAGGTCAGACATTTTTTTACCATCATAATTTTCTGGAATTAAAAAGTGAATATTTGGAAATTGGCGCAGTTTCGTTTGCCACGGATGGACAGGGAGAGGTATTAAAGTCACAGGCAATTGACTGCATGAAGGACCGATATGGTGTTAATTACCTTGCGGAAATTAAGAATCAGCTACAGCAGGTAACAGCTAGTTCATTGACAACCTTGGATGTAGAGCAGGTGATTCAGGATAAGCGTAAGCAATTTGAAGAAAGCTTGGAGCAGACACAACAGGAGGAAGCCTCCGAAGAAAACTATGGCTATGAGGGTGGCGGGTTCTCTTATCAGGATATTTTGGACTGTATAGATGTGATGAAGGGTAAGGGAATCCTGAATATGACAATCAGGGAGCCGCAGGAGTTATCGGCGGTGGTCATAGAGAAGGCGGATTATGTATCGGAAAGGATGTCTGAGGGCAATGTGAATCAAGGCTGTGGATTGCCCTCGGACATTGACAGTCCGAATGGTGTAGATGATGAGATTTTATTTGGAGAGTATTTATTAAGTAAGTGTGGAAGCTATACAGAGCCAAAAGAGGAAAGTCTTTTAGCATATCAGTTGGAATACATATTATGCGGAAGAAGCAGTGATGTGGCGAATCTAAGGGCTACGGCTGAAAGACTGGTAGGAATCAGAAGTGCAGCTAATTACATTTATTTGGTGACAGACCAGAGTAAGAAGCTGGAGGCAGAGGTTATAGCGACGGTTATCTGCCTGTTGTTAAGGGTAGATGCAATTGAGCCTTTAACATATATTTTGCTGGCATTGTGGGCGTATGTAGAAGGAATTGCAGATGTAAGGGCATTGTTTGCAGGAGAAGGTGTACCACTTTTTAAGTCTGAGGATAGCTGGCGATGTGATTTATCAGGGATTTTGGAAGGTGTCTTTACAGATGGAGAAGTAGAAGAATCCGATGGATTGGTGTATGAGGATTATTTACGTTTGCTATTGCTTTTGGCAAATAAAGAAAATAAGGTGGCAAGAGCCATGGATATTATGGAGATGGATATCCGTCAAACGACAGGAAATGAAGCTTTCCGAATGGACAGATGTATTGATTATATGAAGGTTACCTTTGGTTTTGCAGGAAGCCGTGGGGAACAGTTTGTATTTAGCAGAAGTATGCGATACGAGTAAAGCAATGTAATAGAAGGGAGGTAAAGGGATGCTCTTTTACAGTTTTATAGATAGGGACAGACATGATAGATTATTCAACCAAAATACTGATGATAAAAAGAAAGGAATTAAGACTCTTCGGACAAATAGATTTGAGTCCCGTTTTAGATGTGCGCTTTTGTTTCACTGTAAGAGAGTATCCTCTTGCCTCTCTTTTATCGGAAAATGGGGGAAAAGACGGCTACAGGCAAGTATGTCAGTAGAGGCGGCACTTGTTATGCCATTGTTTTTATTTGCACTGATTAATCTGATTTCAGTGATAGAAATTTATAGAGTGCAGAGTAATTTGAGTGCTGCAATGCATCGGACTGCAAAGGAAATGGCGGTGTACGCCTATGAATATCAGGAAATTACGGGGGCTGATAAGGCGGGGAAATTGGAGTCATTAGGATTAACCTATCTTTTTGCAGCACAACGTGTAGAGGATATATTGGGGGAGGAATATATAGAGGCTTCGCCAATAAAAAACGGAATCAGTTGGCTTCGTTCCAAGGTGCTAGAGGACGAGGAGTGTATTGATTTGATTGCGACCTATCAGGTGGCACCAATGATAGATATTATGGGATTTACTACATTTTCCATGTGTAACCGTATGCGGACAAGAGCGTGGACAGGCTATGACACCACGTTGGAAGAGGAAGTAGGTTCTGATGACGAGTTAGTGTATATAACACCCTATGGTACGGTTTATCATCTATCGTCATATTGCACTCACTTGAAGCTGTCTATACAGGCGGTGGATATTGAGCGAATTGGGGAGTACAGGAATCAGGATGGCAGAGAATACACGGAATGTGATAGATGCTTTGATGAGTATGCGGTAACCTTTTATATCACGGATTATGGGGAACTGGCGCATTGCTCGCTGACATGCAGCAGTTTAAAACGAACCATAGAGCTGGTGCCATTGTCTGAGGTAGGAGACAGAGGTCTTTGTAAGAAGTGTGAAGCTTTATATGGTGAGGATGAAGGATAGGAAAGGGCAGATAGGAAGATGGAAAAGTGGATGGTAGGTATTATGGCATTGCTATTACTGGTGGCAGCAGTGGAGGATATAAGAGAAAAGAAAGTACATAGATGGTTATTGCTAATCATGCTTATGATTGGTGTGGTAGGCGGTGGCATCGCGTGTATCGGACAGAGTAGTAATTTGTGGCAGTTATTGGGTGGTCTGATGCCTGGTCTTTGCATGCTTGGCTTCTCGCTTATCAGCGGGGGGCAAATTGGTATGGCAGATGGCTTGATTATCATAGCTTTAGGAGTACTTTGTGGTGTAAGAGATTGCATGGTGGTTGTCAGCATTGCATCAATGGTAATGGCGTTAATTTCTGTAGTGATTTTAAGCATTCGAAGAGGAAACAGGCATACCAGGTTACCGTTTGTACCTGCATTGTTTGTGGGATATTGCGTTGTAGGATGGGTATGGTAGATGAAGAAGCAATTAAGGAAAAAGGATGCAGGATATTTTACAGTGGAGGCAGCGTTGGTAATGCCCTTTGTTATGCTGATTATTACAATGATGTTGTTCCTTGCAATTTATTGTTATGACAGATGTGTCATGGAACAGTGTGCCTACGAGGCAGCACTTAGGGGCAGCAGTAATCGGTATCGTGAGAATACGCTTGCCAGTCAGGAGGCAATGAATGCGGCGGCAACCTTGACAGAGGGAAAGCTGTTTGCACTAAAGGACTTGAATTATGAGGTGACGGTGGATATGAATCGTATAACTGTGACCTATACGGCGGAGTTAAATATGCCCTTTGTAAGCTGGTTAGTGCAGGAATTTGGAAGTCAGGACTTTAAGCTGGAGGTAAAGAGAGAAGCCCTGCGTAATCGACAGGTTACGCTAATACGGGCTTTCCGTAAGATAAATGACTTATTTCAGGTGGGAGAAGAACCAAGGGAGGACTAGAGATGGAGTGTATGATGCCAAACAGGGAGTATGAGAGAACTATGAATCATACTTATTTGATATTGGAGAAATGTAATTATTTTGGAGAGGAAGAGGAAAAAGCGGATTATCGAAAGCGTATGCTTTTGGAAAATACGATTCCAGGGCTACTTCCTGTCAAATTAAAAAGTGGGAATGACAGCAGCAGATATTATTATGAAGTAAATTCCTTAGAGACCTTAGATAAGCTTTACGAGGAGACAGAAATATCATATGAGCAGCTCCAAAAGCTTTTGATTGGTGTCATTCGATTGTTTGAGAGCTTGGAGGAATATTTACTGGAAGGTACTCAGATTATTATGAGACCTGAATATATTTATCTTGAACCCGAGAGGATGGAGCCGTATTTTATTTGCTATCCAGATTATGAGGGCGATATCCGTAAGGAGTTTGTGGAACTGGTGGATTATGTGCTGGCAAAGATAGACCATACTGACGAGAGGGCAGTGATGCTGGGGTATCAGGTGTATCGTTATACCAGAAATCCCAATTATGTCCTGAGTGAAATCCATCAGATGTTGAGACTTGCGGGGGAAGCAGAGCAGGTAAATGTACCAAGTAACAGAAGGTATACGCCAGAGGATGAGTTACTTTGTGATTCGAAGGAAATGGCAGAAGAAAAAGCTTTTGAGTTTATATCACAGGAAAAGCAGGAGGAGACTTTGGAAGTATCAAAGCAGCCAAAGGCTGTCCGTATCAGTATAGGAATCGCAATTGTGGCATGTCTTTTCTTTGCGGTGGAATATATGCTTGGAATATTTGGATTAAGCGGTATACAGATGGTGTATGTGTGTGGTGTGGCGGCATTGTCATGTATGGTAGCAGGTATTCTGTACTATGGAAATAGGAAGCAGGCAAAGAAAAGCATTGTAGAGCAGGAGTCCATGCTACAGGCAACTATGTTTACAGAGGAAAGAGCAGTCTATGATGCGGGAACGGTGTGTCTGACTAAGGATATGGTAAAAAGTTATTTTGCTACGCCTGAAAATAGTCTGGTAGGTGTAGTAAATGGCGAAGAAATTAAGTATTCCCTACAAAGGTTCCCGCTTACAATAGGAAAACAAGAAGGGGTGTCGGACTTGATTATTTCTGACAATACTGTCAGCAGATGTCATGCCAGACTGGAGCAGATTGACGGCAGAGTATATATTACAGATATGAACTCCACGAATGGAACCATTAAGAATGGAAAGCTGTTAGCTAAGGATGAGCTTTCGCCTTTAGAAGCAGGTGACCAAATATTATTAGGCAATGTCAGCTTTACCTTTAGCTAGGTTACATAAAACTTAATAGAATCTTTCGAAATTCTTTTGTTTTTTCAAAAGGGGTTTTTAAGATTGTTTTGCTATGATGACAGTATGAAATGAACTTTCATACTGTCTTATTATATTTAGAGGGAGAGGATTATGGAACTACAAATGATTATGGACTATTTCGCGGAGTATGGTCCGATAGCGATTTATCTGATTGTATTAATGGAGTATCTGAATTTACCAGGCTTCCCTGCGGGAATTGTTATGCCTGCGGCAGGTATTTGGGCAGCAGGTGGAGGACTGAATTTTTTTGTGACAATCTTTATTACTGTGTTAGCGGGAGTTACAGGAAGTATTATTCTGTATGGACTTGGAAGAGGCGGCGGAGAGCTGTTTTTGCAGAAGTATTATCGAAAATTTCCAAAGCATCAGAAGCTGATTGAAGAAAAAATAACGTATATACACGAAAAGGGATGTGTTGGAATCTTTATCAGTAAATTAATTCCTATGGTAAGAACCTTGATTTCTATTCCAGCAGGAATCGTAAAGATGAATTTTTGGAAGTATGTCATGAGTTCTGCATTAGGAGTTACTGTGTGGAATCTGGTGTTTGTAGGCGCAGGCTATCTCTTTGGAGACATTGTTTTAGTGGGGGTATAGAGATGAGAATTGCAATGTTGACTAACAATTATAAACCATTCATCGGCGGAGTGCCGACTTCCATAGAGCATTTGGCTAAGGCATTGGGGGAATTAGGTCACAAGGTATATGTATTTGCTCCAAGCTATCCCAATCAGGTTGAGGAGGAGGGAGTTATCCGTTATCCGTCCTTTCCTATAAAGGTAGGGGGCGCACCGATTCCTAATGTCTTTACAGGGCATATCATTAGGAAAATGAAGGAGCTGGAGATTGATGTGATACATGTACATCATCCTGCACTGGCTGGAAATGTAGCATTGATGCTGCAAAAAAGGTTAGGAATTCCTGTAGTTTATACCTATCACACAAGATATGAGCAGTATCTTCACTATGTCAGACCGTTGGAGCTATTAAATGATTGGACAAATATGGTAACAACGTATACAAAGTATTTCTGCAATCGTTGTAATATGATTATTGCGCCGACTCCTGGTATGAAGGATTATCTGGAAGAATTAAAAATTGACACTCCTGTCAGTGTATTGCCGACAGGTATTTCAGATATACATTTTCATCCTGATAAGCAGCATGTGCAGGAGCTAAAAGAGTGTTATGGTACGGGTAAGGACTATCTGTTTTGTACGGTATCAAGACTGGCTAAGGAGAAGAACCTTACATTCCAGTTGCAGGAATTAAAGTTATTAAAGGAGAGGCTGGCTAAGAGAGGAAAAAGTTTTTGTCATCTAATGCTGGGGGAAGGGCCTGAGAGAGCGTATTTGACTGTGTTGATTCGGGAGCTTGGCTTGGAGAATGAGGTAATACTGGTGGGAAATGTGCCTAATGAGGAGATTGCTGACTATATGGCAGCTTCAGATTTGTTCTTATTTACTTCCCAGTCAGAGACACAGGGAATTGTGGTTTTAGAGTCGTTTGCAGCAGGTACTCCTGTGGCGGCATTGGATGCAACAGGAGTAAGGGATGTCGTGGCAGATGGTAGAAATGGATTGTTAACAGGAGATGCGCAAGGAGAGTGGAGCAGTCAGATAGAAACACTGTTAGAGGATGCAGGTCTACTGGAGCAGATGGGTAAAAGAGCGGTGGACACTGCAAGAAAATATCATGAAGGTCTAATTGCTCAAAGTGCATTATGCTACTACGAAATGGCATTACATAAGAGCAGAGAGGACGCTTGCGCATACCAGTATTGAGTGATACAGTTATAAGAAAAAAGGTGAAGAGGTTTACATAAATGATGGAGCAAAATAATCAACAGTATCACGTTTTGGTAGTTGAGGATGATAAAGAAATCAGGGAAGGAATTGCAATTTTCCTAAGAAGTCAGGGATATGAGGTGTCTCAGGCGGCGGATGGAGTAGAGGGCTTAGAGCTGTTGGAACAGCAGGACATACAGCTTGCTATTATTGATATTATGATGCCGCGCATGGATGGAATTACAATGACCATGAAGCTAAGAGAAAAGTATGAGTTTCCCGTAATCATGCTGTCGGCAAAATCAGAGGAGACGGACAAGGTAATCGGCTTAAATATTGGTGCCGATGACTATGTGACAAAACCGTTTACGCCGTTAGAGCTGATGGCAAGGGTGAATTCGCAGATTAGGAGATATACCCGATTTCAAAGTCGCTTTACAGCGCAGACAAACAAAGAAAGAGTGTATGTGATAGGCGGATTGGAAGTGAATGAGGATACGGTAGAGGTTACTGTAGACGGTAATTTGGTGAAGGTAACACCAATGGAATTTAAGATATTGTGCTTACTCATTAAGAATCCTGGTAGAGTTTTTTCCGCAGAAGAGATATACGAGAGAGTTTGGAATGAGAAGGCTGTCAATACGGAAACGGTTATGGTACATTTACGAAATCTGAGGGATAAGATAGAAATTAATCCCAAGGAACCCAAGTATTTAAAGGTGGTGTGGGGCGTTGGATACAAAATTGAAAAACAATAGAAAAAAGAGAATATGGATTACAACAATAGCGCTTATGCTGATTACGGCAGTTAATTTTGCCTTTTTTGCATATTATAGTTCACAATATGAGGATAAAAAAGAGGCGGTTGTGCATGAGTATGATGATATTTACGAAGGGAATATTCAGTTGTTGTACAATAACAGCTACTGTCTTTATTTGCAGCAGTGTCAGCAGGCAGATAGAAGTGTAGAGGCTGGCGGTGTGTTTACGACGGCGACGAAGGAAGAGTATGCTGACTTATATAGTGGGTTAGCATCGATGCTGAAAAGCTGGGAGCGTGAAAGCGAAGGCGATTTGATGAATGTGGACTATTACGTACAGGGAGGAGATTCTTCAACAAAGAATACCGATAAAATGCTGGAGGTGTTATTAGAGGAGCACCCTGATTCAGCGGTTTTAGAGGAGTTAAAAGAGGCTTATGAGTTCTACTTTCTGTTGCGCTTTGATGAAAACGGAGTATTAAGTATTCAGGTAGAGAGCAGTGGTGAGTTACAGAAGGATTTGTTAATAAAGGCATTTTTGCAGGCTGACAGAGATAATGCGTTGGAAAGCTATATTTTTGACTGCACGCAGGAGTCGGTTTATCAACCGATAACGGATTTTGTCGTTGTATATGGTATTCCTTATGATGTTAACTTGCCATTATATGATCACAGCATACAATGGAATAATGGTATAGATAGTGATTCGGAGCCAGGATTATTCTTTTTGGGAACTTTGGTAGTAATTGCGATACTTGCATTGCTTATGAACAGCAGGCTGCTATGGAAGGATATCACATCCTATGACAGGCATGGAAGGTGGCAGATTGCAGAGGTGGCAATCATCTATTTGTTATGTTTTGAAGCGATATTCTTTGAATACAGACAATTGATAGAAGCATTTATTCATTATGGTGTAACAAGCTATCGAACATTGATTATTACAGGAAAAACTGCAACAGGATATACAAGTGAGGCGTGGGGATTTTTGATAGCACAGTTTGCATTTTGGTTTGTGTATTTTGCCTGCTTCTATCTGTCAATGAGTGTGATTCGTCCTGTGTTCTCATTAGGGATTGGAGAATACATCAGACAGTATAGCTTGATTTATCAGATATATCCGTTTAGTAAAAAGCTATGGAAGTGCTTTAAGGAGTCTATAACAGATATCGACCTTTCGGAGGGCGTAACCAAGAATATTTTTAAAATTGTTTTGATTAATTTTGTGGCATTTGTGGTATGCTCATGGTTTGGTTTGTTTGGTGTATATTTGTTTGTGGCGTATTCAATCGTTCTTTTTTACAATATCAAGAAGAATGCGGATAAGATTCGAAATGATTATCGCACACTTTTAAAAGCGACAAATCAGATTGCGGACGGAGATTTGGAGATTACGATTAATGAGAATATCGGAGTATTTGAGCCGATGAAGGATGAGATTGCAAAGATTCAGACTGGCTTCAAGAAAGCAGTTGAAGAAGAGGTTAAGAGCCAGCGTATGAAGGCAGAGCTGATTACGAATGTATCTCATGATTTAAAGACGCCTCTTACTGCGATTACCACCTATGTAGAGCTGTTGAAGAACGAGAATCTCACGGAGGAGGAGCGTAGAAGCTACATTGATACCTTGGATAAGAAGTCACTTCGTCTAAAGGTACTGATAGAGGATTTATTTGAGGTCAGTAAGGCAACTACTAACAATATCACATTGAATCTAATGGATTTGGATGTTGTAAATCTGATGAAGCAGGTAGCCATTGAGCATTCAGAGAGCTTTGAAAAGCTGGGAATCGAGCTTCGCTGGAATATCGATGCGACACATACCGTGTTACAGCTCGACAATCAGAAAACCTATCGTATTTTTGAGAATCTGTTTGTAAACATTAAGAAATATGCCATGCCTAATAGCCGTGTGTATATTGATGTACAGGATAGAGAGGATATGCTGGAGATACAGATAAAAAATATCTCCGCTGCTGAATTAAATGTAAAGGGTGACGAGCTGACAGAGCGTTTTGTCAGAGGCGATGCGTCACGAAATACGGAAGGCTCAGGCTTAGGGCTTGCTATAGCCAAAAGTTTTGTTGAAGCCCAAGATGGAAGCTTTAAGATAGATGTAGATGGAGATTTGTTTAAGGTAAGTATTTTGTGGAAAAATTTGAAATTTAGGTAACATAATGTCTATACATTTCCTTATTTTATGGTGTATAATGTATGCGAGAAGAAAAGCAAGCGATGCTGAAAGCAGCATTTGCTTTTCACCGCAATAACGAACGAAACAGTCTGCGAAGCAGACAGGAAGTACGAAGTGCGGTTTCGTGAGTCTATAAACAGGGGTTACAAATGTATAGGGGTGAACGAAGTGAAGATTAACATTTATTATGGCGGTAGAGGATTAATTGGGGATCCGACATTGTATGTGATTAACAAGATGCAGGAGGTTCTTAAGGAACTGAATGTAACAGTTGAAAGATATGATTTATACGAATATAAGAATGGTATCACAACCTTGCCACAGTCGTTAAAGGACACGGATGGTGTAATCTTAGCGACTACAGTAGAGTGGTTTGGTATTGGTGGCTGGATGCAGCAGTTCCTTGATGCGTGTTGGCTATATGCTGATAAGGAAAAGCTTTCTAAGATGTATATGATGCCAATCGTAATGTCTACAACATACGGAGAAAGAGAAGCAATGACAGACCTTGCTCTTGCATGGGAGATACTTGGAGGAATTCCATGTACAGGTATCTGCGGTTATGTAGCAGATGTAGCAGAGATAGAGCAGGATAGCCAGTATAGCAGAGTCATAGAGAGACGTACAGAGGATTTGTACCGATATATCAATCAGAAGATTCCTGCATTCCCATGCAGTAATCAGGCTGTTAAGCAGAAGGTATCCTTTACACAGAGCCTGAATCTCACTCCACAGGAGGCAGAGAGATTATCCGAGCTTGCTTCTAATGATGTCTATGTGCAGAAGCAGAAGGAAGACATTCAGGAGCTTGCAAGTATGTTCAAAGACTTATTAGGTGAGCAGGATGTAGTGGAGTCGAACAGATTCTTGGAGGATTTGAGAGCAAACTTCCATCCGCAGCCAGGCTTTAAGGCGACCTATAAGTTTGAACTGCCAGAGGAGAGCAAGCCGTTGATTATTAAGGTAGACCACACAGAGATGGAATGCTACTACGGTACAAGCGACAGTGTGGATGTAGAGCTACAGATTTCTGCGGAAGTAATGAATGAGATTATCCAGGGAAGAATGACTTTCCAGAGAGCTTTCATGGCAGGTTCTATGAAGATGCGTGGAGATTTTAGAATTCTTCGTACATTAGATGTGTTATATCGCTTTGCTGAGGCAAGCTAATATAAATGAAATATTGCGCCAGTAATTTTGGCGTTTGAAAGGTAAGGTAACAGAATGGTAGATAATAATTGCATTTTTTGCAAGCTGGCGAATGGCGACATTCCAACGAATTCAATTTATGAAGATGATAACTTTAAGGTAATCTTAGATAATGCTCCTGCAACAAAGGGACATGCTTTGATTCTTCCAAAGTCACATTATAAGAACTTGTATGAATTACCAGAAGATACGGCAGCAGAGGTTATGAAGCTTGCTAAGAAAATGGCAGTTTCTATGACAGAGAAGCTTGGTTGTGAGGGCTTCAATCTGTTGCAGAATAATAACGAAGTAGCAGGACAGACAGTGTTCCATTTCCATATGCATTTGATTCCAAGATATGCAGATGATAATCAGCATCTTGTGATGCCGCCAATGGAGATGACACCAGACGAGCTTGTAAAGGTAAGAGATGAGTTAGCAATGTAATGATGAATGGTGGAAGTAATAAGTTACTTCCACTTTTTTGTTTTATGGATGTTGAGTTAGAATAGTAGATTGTGTATATAGCAAAAAAATGAATTGTAATACACAAACAACTTTTGTTTTTAGGTCAAAAATAGAGGGTGATAAAGAGTTTTGTGAATATGGAAAAAAATTTAGTTGTACTTCACAGAAAATGTAGGATGTGTGTGAAGAAGAAGCAAATTTTTATGCATATTCACAATTAACAGTTGAAATGGACGTTTTTAGACCAAATAAGAGAAGAAATTGTGAAGTGGAGAAGTATTTTTTGTATATTCACAAAATGAGAAAAAACAAAATTTATTACAATTTAGCAAAAGGAGAAGGACTATGATTTTATCAGATAAGACAATTATGGAAATGTTAAAGAAGGGAACCTTGGAAATTGCACCTTTGATGGAGGAGCAGATACAGCCTGCCAGTGTGGACGTGCGTTTAGGAAATACATTCAGTATTGTTGAGGATTCTTCTACGGGAATCATTAATTTAGAAAAAGAGATTAAGTATAAAACAATAGAAACAGATACATATGTATTGCTTCCAGGACAGTTTGTGTTAGCAACTACAATGGAGTACTTTTCGTTACCGAATAATTTGACGGCATTTGTAGAAGGGAGAAGCTCTTTAGGACGCATGGGATTGTTTATACAAAATGCAGGATGGGTAGACCCAGGCTTCAAGGGAGAGATTACGTTAGAATTGTTTAATGCAAATCGTTGTGCGATTGAGTTAAAAGCAGGACGAAGAGTAGGACAGTTAGTGTTTGCTGAGATGGATCAGGATGCATTAAATCCGTATTGTGGAAAGTATCAGGGACAAAAGGGGGCAACAGGCTCGCGAGTATTTATGGATAAGGAGAAAAACTAATGAGTCGTACAGAAAATGTAGAATTAACAGTGTTATGCCTCATACACAATGAGAAGCAGTATTTATTACAAGATAGAGTAAAGAAGGACTGGAAGGGGTATACCTTGCCAGGTGGACATATAGAACCTGGAGAGTCTATTGTAGATGCGGTTGTTCGCGAGATGCAGGAAGAAACAGGACTGACAATACAGAATCCTAAGCTATGTGGCGTGAAGCAGTTTCCGATAGATGGCGGAAGATATATTGTGTTCTTGTTTACAGCCGACAAGTATAGTGGTGAGTTGATTTCGTCTGAGGAAGGTGCAATGCACTGGGTAAATAAGGATGAGTTAAATAAGGTAAATTTGGTAAGTGATTTTCAAGAGCTTCTCCAAGTGATGCTGGATGAAAATATGAGTGAATTTCAGTACGTGATAGAAGATGGAGAATGGAAGGCTGTTTTGAAGTAGGGAGTGATAGAGATGCTATATTTAAAAGAAGCAAATATAGAAGATATAGAAAAGGAGTACTTGTTTGTCTGTGATATGCCTGTGGATGAAAATGGATTTACTAATCAGTGGCATGGTATTTCAAGAGAAGATTTTGGGGACGCGTTACAAGAAATGATGGATTACGCAAAGGGCGAGAATCTACCAGAGGGGTATGTGCCTGAAACATTTCTGTTCTTGTGGAATGATGACGAAATCGTAGGGCAGTTTCGAATAAGGCATTATCTCTGTGAGTCTTTACGAGAGGGCGCGGGACATATTGGATATTTCATACATAAGTCATGCAGAGGAAAATGCTATGGCACAGAAGGACTTCGACTAACCTTGCAGATAGCCAAGAGTATTATTCCAGAAGATGAAGTTTATCTAAGAGTAAATCGGGATAACCTAGCTTCTTTACATATGATGTTAAAGAATGGCGGGTATATTCATCATGAGGATGAAGAGAAGTATTATGTGAGGATAAAAAAGTAAGTTTGACAAGGAAGATAAAAATGAAAACAAAGAAGATGGTTTTAATAATTATATTCAGTTTATTTATACTGATAGTATCCCAAGTTTTGGCGCAATTGATTAGCAGTGTATTTTTAGTAATAAAAGTGCCAGAATTCATTTGTAATGTATTAGCAGGAATTTTGTATATTACATTTGCATTTATTTTTATTAAATTATTGTGTAAAAAGTACATAAAGGACGATATGAGCAATTACAATATACCTAAATTTATAATCGAAGTGAAATGGCTTGTAATAGCCATTGCTTTGCCACTTCTTGTAAGTGCGGCTTACTTGTTGTTTGTAAGTGGTTCATTTATGCAAAATGAGATGAGTATTAATGAAAAGTTAAACCTGTTATCAGCAGGGATTTTCTTTACAGGTTTTGGCGCAGGAATTGTTGAAGAAATGGTCTTTCGTGGTTTGATGATGAGCGCAATCGAGAAAAGGTACAATAAGAAGGTTGCGATTATAGTTCCTTCCTTGTTGTTTGGATTTGTTCATATACTTGGAATGGATTTTGATTTGTTAAGTTGTATGTTAGTCATTTTTGCAGGAACAATGGTAGGAATTATGTTTTCTCTTATCGCATCCGAAACAAAGTCTATTTGGAATAGTGCAATAGTACATGCTGTTTGGAACATCGTCATTCTCGGTGGATTTATTTGGATAGGAACAGAATTTGATGAGTATTCACTATGCAGCTATGTACTAGATACAAAATCGTTTATCTTAACTGGTGGAGAATTTGGTATCGAGTCATCGCTTATTGCGGTGATAGGATATTGTTTGGTTAGTATTTTGGCAAGGAGCAAATTAATATGGAAAACATCGGAAAATTAAGAAACATGACAGCGATTTACCTAACGTATCAAGGAAAAATACTTTTGTTACATAGGCATGGTTCTAAGGTTGTCGACAATATGTGGGTTGGGGCAGCAGGAGGACATTTTGAAGAGTATGAGCTAAATGATGCGAAGGCTTGTGTGTTACGAGAGCTAGAGGAAGAGTTGGCTGTTACGGAAGATATGATATGTAATTTACAGCTACGCTATGTTTCACTTAGATGGACAAAGGGCGAGATACGTCAGAACTATTATTTCTTTGCAGATTTAAAAGAGGATATTGGAGACAAGCTATCCTCTAATGAGGGAGAACTAAAGTGGTTTGACATGGAAGAATTATCGGAGTTAAATATGCCGTTTTCGGCGCAATATATGATGGAGCATTATGTAAGTGTAGGAAGGCATAATGATAAATTGTATGGTGGAGTAGCGGATGGAACAAAGGTAGTTTTCATAGAAATGCCAGAGTTTTAAAGTAGATAAGGAGGAATATATGAAAAAAGCCAGTGTAATGGTTTCATTAATACTATTATGCCTGTGCGTTGCATGTGGTAATTCCAGTAATCAAATTGTGGAAGAAACAAAAGAGGTGGAAGAATCTCTCACAGAAGTAGATACACCACAAGAAGAACCGATTGAATTGGTGGTATGCAGTCAGTTGTCCAGCTATGATGGTGTGCAAGGAGGCTGGTTTGCACAGGTTATGCAGGAGAAGTTTAATGTAAAGTTGATTATTTCGCCCTATCTTGATGTTGAAAAGGGTTTGGAACAGGGATTTCTTGGCGACATTATAGTATTTGGCAACACTGGAGATAGTTACAAGACAGCAGTGGAAGAAGGTGTATTGCTGGACTGGGAGGCAAATGATTTGCTTGCGGAACATGGTTCATACATATTAGAAAATATGCCAAAGGCATTGGAGCATAACCGTAGTCTCGTTCCGCAAAAGGATAAGATTTTTGGCTTTGGAAATAACGTGGCATCAAGCAACGATACCTTCGAGGAGGTTATTTACACATGGGATATTCGTTGGGATTTATACAAAGAGTTAGGATATCCCACGGTGAAGGATTTAGATGAACTGACTACATTATTTGAAGATATGAAGAAAATCTGCCCGACAGATGATAGCGGCGAAGAAACTTATGCAATGTCCATATGGCCAGACTGGGATACCAATATGGTGATGTGCGTGAAAGCCATGGCCAGTGCATATTACGGTTATGATGAATTTCATTTCGGGTTATATGATTCCGACACTGGCGCATTTTATGGTGCGTTAGATGAAAATGGACCATATTTGGAAATGCTGAAATATTTTAATACCTTGTATCGTAAGGGATTACTTGACCCTAATTCTAAGACACAGACCTATGAGGATATGCTGAAAAAGCTGCAGAGTAGTGGACTCTTCTTTTCTGTGATGGGGTACTGCGGTAGTCTTGCATACAATACAGAAGGGCATATTGCGGAGAACAAGTACATGGCAAGTTTGCTTCCAGAGGATGCTACTCCTGCTACCTATGGAATGAGTGTTACAGGTGGAAATCGAGTTTGGACAATTGGTGCTGACACACAGAATCCTGAGCTATGTATGCAAATCATTAATTGGCTATGCACTCCTGAAGGAAGACTCACATACGAGTACGGTCCCCAAGGAGTCATGTGGGATTATGATGAAGAGGGAAATACATACTTTACCGAGCTTGGAAAGACCTGTTATGAGGACAGAGTTACTCTGCTGACTGGTGATTATGAGGGTTATTTTAGTGATGGCTGTCCTCAGATTAACAATATAACATGGTCCTATAATGCAGAAAACCCTGAATCCAATGGGGAAACCTACAATGCGCATAATTGGAAGAGTAATGCACCGTCGGCATCCTGTGAGATGGAGCAGGATTGGCGGGATTATACAGGCACGCTTACGACCCTTGCATACATGAAAACGAAAAACTGCGTGGTAGTTCCAGCAATCAATTACGAGGCGCCAGAAAAGAGAGAAGCGCTGCAAAAAGTCTGGGATCAGGTAGCAAACTGCATTGTTACAGAATCCTGGAATGCAATTTACGCAGAATCGGATGAGGAATATGAGAAGATTGTGTCTAAGATGGTTGCAGGTGCAAGGGCTTGTGGCTATGAACAGTGCATGACATGGTGCAAACAGGAGGCGGAGAGACGACGTGCACTTGAAGAGGACGTAAGATAGAAGGAAGTAGGTAAAAAGACGATGAAATTACAAGGAAAAAACATATATTTAGCGTTGCTTGAGCGTAAAGATTGCAAGCAGCTTTGGAATGATTTTGAATACGATTTTGAACATCCGACAGAGGAATTCAATATAGGACATTCGGATGAAAAGGCGGATGGATGGTTTGATGAGATACAGAAACTACAGGGAAATCAAAATGTGCGATTGGGAGTGTTCTTAAATGACGGAAGTGTCATAGGTGATGTTGCCTTACAGGATATTAGTGTGAAGAATAGAAGCTGTTCTGTAGGTCTTGGGATTGCTAAGATAGAAAATCGTGCGAAAGGTTATGGAACAGAGGCAGTACAGCTTATGATAGATTATGGTTTCCGTTATCTTGGTATGGAAAGAATTACAGCAAACACTCTTGAAATTAATGCAGGTGCGCAGAAGGTGATTACACGTTGTGGGATGACACTGGAAGGTCGCGAGAGAAAGGCTGTCTATCTAAATGGAAATAAATACGACAGATTGTGTTATGCGATATTGAAGGAAGAGTATTTTGAGATATAAAAATACCTGCCTTAAAAAAGACAGGTAAAAAAATCACTTTTGATTTGCTAATTGTGCTTCAAGTTCTTTGATACGCTCTTGTAGGGATACAATACTTGCATCTTGCTTGGCAATTGTAGCATCTTGCTCAGCAATTGTAGTGTCTCGTTCAGCGATTGTTGCATCCCGTTCAGCAATAGCCTTTTGGTAAGAACGAATATCGGAATAATAATCTTCGCGGTCGCGGCAACGCTTGCGAATTTGGTCTTCGGCACTCAGTTTGAATATCGTTTTTGAAGCTTCGTTTAAGTAGATATTTTCATCGGAAAGCATAATTAATTCCTCCCATGTTTTAGCTTTGAAAAGCCTTGCCCAATAATCAGTATGGAACTGCTTGTCTTCGTCAGTTGCTAATTCTATCTGAGTTAAGTCTATCACACGAAGGTCGAAGTTGTCACTATAGACATGGTGATTTTTGATGTTCATAAGCTTGTATTTGGCATAAAATTCAGGGTAATTATCAAAGAGAGTGTAGTTAAGAAATCCAATATGAATTGCAGGTTGGATATCATTGTAATCCTCGCCATGATTGATTTGGTCAAAGGAACGGCACAGATAGACAATAGAACGATTGGGCCAGTTAAGTTTGTTCGCAATCTGCATTTCCAAATTCAACAGAATGGAATTGTTAATAGTTACATTAATATCTAGTCGGAATTCTTTGTCTTCAATGGATTCCCCTAGAATAATGGGATTTGTGATTTCCGCGGTAAGACTGTTTTTCTCTGAGAGATGTAGTAATGAGCGGATAAGACCACAAAGTACAAAATTGTTAGATTGCAAGACTGCACGAAACATATAGTCATTCGTCATATTGTATGGAATGACACCATGAGCCTCCTGCAAAGTTGAAAAAGGTACTAGATTTGATTGTTCTTGTTGCATAAAAAATCCTTTCTTTTGTGAAATAAAAATTTGAAAATTTGGCGATATGCCAGAAAAAAGAAATTACCAGAACTGGTAACAAAACAAGTATAAGAATTGCCTGCTTAATGAGTATAGCATAGATAAGAAGAATGTCAAAGTATTAGTTGGAAATATTGTTATCTTGAATAGAGGGGATATTGTAGTGAAGAAGATAAATTCCATTGATTATGGCGGAAAAGTGATAGGTATAGGATGTATATTTGCGCTGGGAATACCGATAATTTTACTGATGATTAATCAAGTAGTGGCGTTAAAGCTGATTTCAATATTAATAATAGCTTCTGTCGCTATCGGTGGAATCATTTTAGCAGGCTTTTTCATTCACTTGGCAATAGAGTTGAGACAGGATAAAAAAATAGATGCTTATTATAGTCGTCATAAGAATATAAAGTTAAAAATTAGTGATACATATTATGAATGTAGTACTTGAGGAAATAGAAGACTAAAGGTAAATAGTAAAAATTGCGATATTTGTGGTTGCAGATTCGAGGATATAAAGGAAAAAACACCGCAGGAAATTATTAATAAGAGAGCATGATAAATGACAGAGGGAACAGCTATGAATCGAATTGAACGAGTACGAGAAGTTGTAGATGATATGATATTGGATATAAAAGATAATGAAGAAAGACGCTGTGCGTATGTGCACTTGTATGGTGTTTCTCAAGCTTGTGGACTTCTAGCGATGAAACGTGGAGAGAATGTAGAGTTAGCTATTATTGCGGGGATGTTACATGATATTTCGACCTATGCAACTATGAGTTCCGAAGACCATGCACATAAGGGTGCTGATATGGCAAGAGATATCTTGAAAGAATTAAATATCTTTTCTAAGGACGAAATAGAGGCAGTATGTACTGCAATTTATCATCATAGTGACAAAGAGTTAGAACATGGCCCTTTAGATGAAATTTTGAAGGATGCGGATGTGATGCAACATGTTTTATATAATCCGTTGGTTGAAGTGAAGGCGAATGAGCAGGAGAGATTTTGTAGTTTATTGGAAGAAATGCAAATCAAGGAGAAGTAGATGGAAAAAAAGTTAAAAAGTTTATATTCTGGTGAATTAGTAAGTGTATTATTATTTTGGATTATTGTTGTAGCTGAACTAAAAATGTATTCTGTTTCGGTGATTTACCATTTATCAGTATGTAGTTTTATTCTATTACAAGGTTCAGCTTATTGGTTTTTGTTATTACAAAAAATAAAGAAAAATGCTATTAATCGAATACATAGCGTATATGGATTATTTAGGTATCTAAATTTGATTTTACTATTTCTAGGGTTAGTCATTATGTTTGTGAACATGGGTAAAGTAAGAAGTACATATTTCGTTATGACAGTCTTTTGGTTTGTATTTTCGTGCATTGAGTATGTTAATTATTATGTAATCAGATTATCCTATCCTAATTGGGAGATTATTACCAGAATAAAAAATAGAGATTTTGAAACAAGTAGAATTGTAAAGGAATTGAAAAGGGAGAAGTATGACAAACAAAGATATATTAAGAATTGCCATGGAACAGTCGGCAATAGATTCGAACTGTGAACCAGCGGATTTTATAAGTAAGGAGAATAAACTGGTATATTCACAAGAAAATCCAAATGCAAGACGGTATTTAAAATTACCATTTGTATGTGATTTGGTTTCTTATGGAAATAATATAGTGGCTTCCGTGCAGAAGGAGTACGAGGATATTGTAAGACATTACATAAATACTTATTCTGTGGAACACAGCTTCGAGACACCTAATATGCATATATTAAATGATGCCATGCAGGAGCGCGGAATGCGAGTTTGCTTCATGGCTGAGTACTTTTTGCCAGATGTTTCGATTTTAAAAGAGCGGACCTGCGCATATGAGTTAAGAGTTCTAACGCAGGAAGATTTTGCAGATTTGTATGTAGATGCGTGGAGTAATGCATTGTGTGAGGATAGAAAGCATTTGGATGTGTTAGGCGTTGGAGCATATAATCAGGGGAAATTAATTGGACTGGCAGGGTGTTCAGCAGACTGTGACACAATGTGGCAGATTGGTGTAGATGTTCTTCCAGAGTACCGTAGACAGGGAATTGCAAGTGCACTTACGAGCAGATTAGCGATAGAAATATTGAAACAAGAGAAAGTACCATTTTACTGCTGCGCATGGTCGAATGTGAAGTCAGCGAGAAATGCAATAAAGAGCGGATTTAGACCTGCATGGGTGGAAATGACCGTAAAGAGTCGAGAGTTTACAGATGGGATGAATAAAAGGGAGTAGGAAAATATGCCAGTAAGTATTACAAAGAGCACTCTTTCAGAAGAGTGCATTAATGCCATGGTGGAAAAGGCATTTGGCTGTAAGGTAGAGAGTATGGAGGAGCTTACAGAAGGCTTTTTCAATATAGCCTATAAAATACAGGTAAATAATCAGTCGGTGATATTAAAAATCGCGCCGCCAAAAGATATTGATATCATGACGCATGAAAAGAATATCATGTACAGTGAAGTGGATTCGATGCGTAAGATAGCAAAAGAAACAAGTGTACCTGTGCCAAATGTTTTGTTTTATGATGACAGTTGTGTCATTTGTGAACGACCATATTTCTTTATGGAAATGTTGGAGGGAAAAAGCTTCTCTACCTGCATGGACGAATATTCCACAGAGGAAAAATATGAGATTCACAAGCAAATCGGCGAGTATACAAAGCAGCTTAATCAGCTGACTAATGATAGGTTTGGCTATTATTGTCAGGGAGACAAGCAGGGCAGTAACTGGTATGAGGTGTTTAAGAGTATGCTAGAGGATACCTTTGCGGATGCAGAGCGTAAGAATATTGCACGCCCGATTACAAAGGCTGATTTACTTGCCCTTTTAGAACAGGACAGATATATATTTGACGAGGTAAGACAACCTAAGCTTGTTCATTGGGATATTTGGGCAGGAAATGTATTTGTAAAAGATAAAAGAGTAACGGGAATCATTGATTTTGAGAGATGCTTATGGGCTGATGAACTGATGGAGGTTGGTTTTAGAACCTATGGCTATGAGCAGGGATTTTTCGATGGTTATGGAATCACAAAGCTAACGCCAGAGCAGGAGAAGCGTGCTAAATGGTACGACATTTATCTTTTTTTAATTGCGTCATTGGAGTGTGACTATCGACAATATGATACAAGGGATGGCTATAACTGGTCATGTGAGATGCTGGAAAATTGGGTTAAGACATTATAAAAGGTGGGAATTAAGACATGGTAAATTCATTTGATGAATTTTGTGAGGAGCTACAAAGATGCGGATTCTCCATGGGTGGAGGAAATGCGAAGGGAATCTATGCGATTATTCCGTTTGATTGGAAGACGACACTTCCAGATTGCCCGATTGTATGGCATACAGGAAATCCTGAAACTGACCCGTGGGAGTGGAGAATGCGTGTACTGGAGGAGAGAAAAGATATTGCATATGGTAAGGTATTCTTTGGGACAAGCGGCTATATCACAAGAGAATGGTATCCATATTTTCTTGCGGTGCGAAGACAGGGAATGAGCTTTGAGGATTGGTATGATATTGGTAAGTTGAATCAGTTGGAAAAGCAGATTTACGAAGTGATTCGTGAGAACAGCAGGATTGCACTTCATGATTTGAAGCGAGATTGCTGCATTACAAAGGAGACATCAAGCCAGTTTGACAAAGCACTCACGAATTTGCAGAAGAATCTTTTTGTTACCATGTGTGGACGTATGCCAAAGCTTAATAAAGCAGGCGAGCCTTATGGCTGGAATAGTACCGTTTTCTGTACAGTAGAAGAGTTCTGGGGTGAGGATTTGTCGGGGAACTATACTTATGATGAGGCATATCAAAAAATTCATGACAGAATTATGGAGTTGAATCCAGATGCGCAGGAGAAGGTAATCAAGAAATTTATTTTGTAAATTAGGTTGGATTTTAAGGAGAGCAGAGATATGTCATATAAAATTATATCAGGACAATATGAGCTTGGAAGCAAAGAGCAGCAAGCAGGCTATAAGATGCTATTTGGAGAAGAGAATATTCAGTATAAGTTTGATTTATATTTTCACTGGTACAATATTGTCCATGAAGTAGGGCATTGTTTGATTGATGCGCAGGAAATAAGCATGTCCAGGGTAAGGGATGAAATGTTTGTAAATGAATTTGCTGTAGCATATTGGAAACATATAGGGGAAGAAAACAGAATAAGAGAGCTAGAAAATATGCTAAAAGAAATAATGGCGAATATACCTTCTCCAGTGCCGAATGATGTTAGTTTTGCGGAATATTATGAAAGCATCTGGGGAGAGGAGGTTTTTAATAATGTCATGTTGTATGGCTATTTTCAGTTGAATAGTGTACTGGAAGCGATAAGGGGCAATAAAGATTTGAAAACAGTATTAGAGTCTATTGGAATTGACTTGAAAAATGATGTGGTTATGTCTATGTACGATGGCGCAATAGGCGCTGAGAGTGCAAATAGAGTTTTAAGCAATGTTGTTACGAACATAAATAAATTAGATATAAATCCAATACAGGTCAGCATAGAGCTTGTTGACAATCCGATGATTCAATGTGCGCAATAAATATGGATAAGTGCTAATTCGTGGAGGAAATTATGGTAAGAATAGCAACTGTGAGCGATGCAGAACAATTAGATATTTTAAATGATGAGTTTAATGGTAGGGGAGAAACGACCATTGAAAAGATTAGAGATTCTCTTGCGCATAATCAGCAGGAAGTTGTTGTTGTGGACGAAGAAGAGGGTAAATTAGTTGGATTTGTGTGTGTTCAGTTAAAGAAGTCGTTTTGTTATGTGGAATATATGCCAGAGATTACAGAGGTGTATGTTAAGTCAGAGTATCGTAAAAAAGGAATTGCACGTGAAATGATAACTTATGCTGAAAATTATTGTAACGAAAAATATTCTCTTCATAAATATGAGCTTCTGACAGGAAAGAAAAATACGATAGCCCAGTCTGTATATGGAAAATTGGGATACATAGATGATGGAGAAATACATTTGTCGAAAAAAATAACAATAGATAAAGTGCTAATGTAGTGAACAAATGGGGGTATGGTAATGACTATTCTTGAACAAGTAAGTCATGAAACAATGGTATTTATGCGCGGTAAGTACCGTCTTGATGAAATTGGTGATGGCAAAGATGAATTAAAGTTTAGACAAGGGGCAAAAACGATTCTTACCATTTATATTCATGATAATAAATATACTTTTCTAATTATATTTGGGAAAAAAGAGCGTGAATATTTTGAAATGCACAGAAATGATTTTTCACAATACATACTTGCTTATTATGATAATTCCAAAACATTTCATGATGGGAAATGGATGTATATTGATGTATCTACATTAGAGCAATTGGAAGAAGTCAAAAAGCTAATAGTGATTAAGAAGAAACCAAATCGCAAACATTTTGCAAAAGATAATGCGATTTATTCTCAATGTGGTCAACGATGTGATTTATGTGTTCATTATATTAATATGGATGAATCATTACGTACTATCATGGAACCTCACTTAATTAGAATGTGGGGGATAACAGACTGGAGTATGCGATGCGAAGGATGTTATAGCGATAATTGTTATTGTAAAGACGAGCCTTGCAATGCTAAAGATTGTGCATCACAAAAAGGATTATTAGAATGTAGAGAGTGTAAAGAATTTCCTTGTGTAAAAGCAACTTCAGCAGATTATCGTTCCATGATACATACAGAAGTTCATTATGCTGATGAAATAACGTGGGGTATACTTCCATATGTTTCTATGCAATATGAGAACAGATAAGGAAAAAGGTAAGTAGAGTAGGGAGAAAACTATGGCAAATTTAATCATAATATGTGGACCTCAAGCGGTAGGTAAGATGACCGTTGCTGAGAGTCTAAGAGATAAACTAAAGTATAATCTGATGATGAATCATGACAGTATCGAGGTATCGGACAAAATATTCGGATTTGCGACGCCTGCGCAGAAAGAATTTAATGCTTTCTTTAGAGAAAAGGCTTTTGAATTGGCGATAAAGCATAATGTGGATTTGTTGTTTACTTATGTATGCGCATTTGAGATGCCTCAAGAAAGAGAATATCTGACAAGCTTAGCTAATATGTTCATGGAAAATGGAGGAAACTTCTATTTTGTGGAATTAAGTGCAGACTTGGAAACCCGACTAGAGAGAAATGAAACTCCACATAGAATGGAAAGAAAGGCTTCCAAAAGAGATATAGAATGGAGCAAATCAGATATTTTAAAGAGTGTGGAGCGGCATAAACTCAATACAGCTAGTGATGAGGTTTGGTTTGAAAATCATCTGAAAATTAATAACACTAACCTTGAGCCAGATGTGGTTGCAGATATGATTATTAATAAATATCATTTAGTGGCAAACGACAAGGATGAGAAGGAATACCGATTTGGAGTGTAGGACATATGCTATAAAGTAACGGCGAGGAGAGATTTATGAAAAAATTAGGTTTGGTTGGTGGTATGGGGCCAGAATCAACAATCCCATATTATCACGATATTGTATATGGTGTTCAGGAAGCGTTAAATAAACCGCTTTTTCCTGAATTGTCTATTGAAAGTGTAAATGTTTTTTATGTTTTACAATTATGTGGTGAAAAGAAATATGATGAATTAACAGAGTATCTGCTGAAAGCAATCCATAATTTGGCTAGAAGCGGTGCTGACTTTGCGGCATTATCAGCCAATACACCACACATTGTATTTGACAGATTGAAGGAACAATCGCCGATTCCATTGATTAGTATTGTAGAGGCGACTTATGAAGAAGCAAATCATAGACAATTAAAGAAAATAGGTTTGTTAGGTACAATTTTTACGATGACAGGAGAATTCTTTAAAACTCCTTTTGTTAATAATGGAATTCAAGTTGTTATTCCATTAGAAAGTGAGATGGAAATAATCAATGAAAAAATATCCGCAGAGTTAGAACTTGGAATTGTAAAAGAAGAAACACTACTAATTTTTCAAAACGTTATTACACGAATGAAAAATGAGGATGGCATAGAAGCAATTGTGTTAGGCTGCACAGAACTTCCACTTTTGCTGAATGATGAAGTAAGTCCTGTTCCTTGCTTAGATACAATGCAAATACATATTAGTTCTATTGTGAAGGCTATTTTAGAGCAATAAATCATTAATTTATGGAGGTAACAAAAGATAATGATAGAAATCAGATATGTTCAAGCGGAAGACAAAGAATTTTGGTATAGTCTTGATAAACATTTATCAGAGCAAGAATTTGACAATAAAGTTAGTGACAAAAGAGGATATGTTTTATTAGACAATGATAAGCCGGTTGGATTGTTGAGATATAATCTTTTTTGGGATAACACACCTTTTTGTACGATGCTATTTGTTGATTGGAATAATCAGGGAAAAGGTTATGGAAAGAAACTAATGGAGCACTGGGAAAAAGACATGAAATCACAAGGATATGGTATGCTTTTGACATCTACGCAGGTCGACGAAGAAGCGCAGCATTTCTACAGAAAATTAGGTTATAGGGATTGTGGGGGTTTTGTGATTGATGTTCCGGGATACGAACAACCAATGGAGATGTTTTTGATTAAAGGGATTTAAATAGGTAGAGCAAATATATGTTTGGACGTTAAGCGCGAATGAGATATGAAATAAAAGATAAGAAAGATAATGAGAGAGGTATAAATATGGCAGAAAATATTATTTTATTAGTTATTTTAGGGATTGTATCAATAATTATGATAGGTATAGGTATTTCTCAGATGAAGAGAAAAACTCCTGTTGGATTTTATACAGGTGAAATACCACCAAAAGAAGAAGAACTGACCGATGTTGTGCAGTGGAATAAGAAGCATGGAAGAATGTGGATTATATATGGGTGTTCCATTATTTGTTCGTATTTTATAGGAATGATTCTAAGAGAGAGTTTAATTGCACCGTATATAATTGGAGGTGTAATTGTAGTTGGAGTGCTAATAATGATGTTTTATCATAGTAGATTAAAGAAGGAGTATATAAACTAAAAATATGATAAGAAAAGCACAAATGTAGGACATATCTCGTACAGCGGAAATTATCATTTTTGGAAAGCGAGTTGTATATAGGGATATTTTTTATGATGATGGCATTGTAATTGGAAGCAAATGGTTTTAACGCAAATGGGCAAACCTGTTTGATTGACGGTACAGACAAGATTGATATGTGCTATGAATTGATATTAGAGGAGTAAGCTTTATGTTTTATGATGTTAAGGATTTAAGAGATACCGAAATTTTCTTGCGTCTAGTAAGTACCTGTGAAGCACAGCCTGAAAAGCGGTGGCTTCCTGCGTATTACTTTGATATTTGTCTTTTGGATGGGACAAAGATAGGTCATTGTGACTTGAGAATTGGTCACAATGACAAAACATATATTGGTGGAAATATCGGTTATGGGATTGATGAAGAGTACAGAGGACATCATTTTGCCGCAAAGGCTTGCAGACTATTGTTTCAGCAGGCAAAAAAGCATGGGCTTGACTATGTGATTATCACCTGTATGCCTGAAAATGTGGCATCTGCAAGAACCTGCGAGTTGGCGGGTGGAAGCTTTATAGAGATTGCGGATATTCCAGAAGATAATGAGATGTACGAAGAAGGAAAGCGACAGGTAAAGATATATCGCTTTGAAATTTAAGGATGGGACTGGTGAGATATGACAAAGATTAATGTGTATTCGTTGATAGAGGGAGCTAAGCAGGCTAAGGGGCTGACAGTCATTATTGATGTGTTTCGAGCTTTTTCTTTGGAATGCTACCTATATGACATGGGTGTCAATTTGATAAGACCAGTAGGCAGTATAGAGGATGCAATAAAGCTGCATGAAGAGATACCTAACAGCTTATTAATTGGTGAGAGAAGAGGGAAAAAGATAGAGGGCTTTGATTTCGGTAATTCGCCATCTTCTGTTTCGAGAGAGCTTGTGGAGGGTAAGACTATTATACATACCACCAGTGCGGGAACGCAGGGAATTGTAAATGCAACACAGGCAAGCGAAATTATTACAGGAAGCCTGGTTAATGCAAAGGCGATTGCCGAATACATTATGGAAAAGCAGCCTGAAGAGGTATCCTTGGTATGTATGGGAAATAATGGTACGAGACCTGCAGCAGAGGATGAGCTTTGCGCGGAGTATATTAAGAGTATTTTGGAAGGAAAAGAGCTTGAGGATATCGAGCAAAGGGTGCAACAGCTTCAATATCATGGTGGTGAGCATTTTTTCAATAAGGATACGCAGGAAATCTTCCCAGAGCCTGATTTCTGGCTATGTATCAAGTACAATAGATTTCCATTTATTATACAGATTGAGAGAGATGAGAAGGGATTTATAGCAAGGAGGAAGGACTTATGAGAAAGCTAAAGCATTTAGTATACGCAGTTTTGCTATTTATTATGGTTTCAACACCGATGAGCGTCTCTGCGGATATCGGACCGAAGCCGTCAGTCGAAATCGAATTTATCGGATTGGAAGAGGAAGAGTATTATGTGACACTTTTGTCAGAAATAGATTCTACAGGGCCTTGGAGCGAGGGGAATTCTTATTATGAGTATATGGGTGATGAGGCCGTTTTTAAAAAGTTCTCAGAATATGAGGATGCAGATGGATACTATTTCCTGAGCTATATGGAGGATTGCTCGGAGGATGATGTCTTTGAATGGAATTATTATCCGCCACAGAAGTTCAAGGTGCTGATTTACCTTCCTGAGAAAGACAGCTTTATTGCAACAGGGCAGATTTATGAAAGATATGCGTTTGATTCCTATTTTACGGTATATGTTTCGGACGTAGAAGCGTCCAAGATAGAAGCAGAGGAGTCCTATGATTTTTCTATGGAAATTGTATCCCTAATTGCAAGAGTAATATTGACGGTTGTTGCAGAGTTACTGATTGCATTATTATTTTGTTATCGTGATAAGAAATCGCTTACCGCTATTGCCTTGGCAAATGTTGTAACGCAGGTAATCTTGAATATCCTATTAAATGTAATCAACTACAATAGTGGTCAGTATGCATTTGTATTCCATTATGTTTGGATGGAAATCGTTGTATTTATTATAGAAGCATTTATCTATGATAAAGCAATCGGACGAGAAAACAAAGCTACAGGCAAGAAGTATCATCCATGGGCTTATGCTGCGGTGGCGAATTTGATATCAATCATTGTAGGAATATGGATTGCAAGGGTAATACCAGGGATTTTCTAGATAAAAGGGTCATGTACGATAACAAGTACATGACCTTTGCTATTATTATGATGGGAGTGATAAAAGGAAAGGAAGATGTATATGACAGAACTAAAGCGTGAACAACAGGTGATTGCTGTGGATTTCGATGGAACATTAAGCTTGGGACAGTGGCCTGAGACAGGACCAGCCAATTATGAACTGATTCGTTTTTTGAAATTAAGAAAGGCAGCAGGTGATAAGCTTATCCTATGGACCTGTCGTGAGGGAAGTGCCTTGCAGAATGCAGTGGCGTGGTGCGAGTCTGAGGGTTTATGCTTTGATGCGGTAAATGATAATCTGCCAGATGTAATTGAATATTATGGAACAAATAGCAGAAAGATTAGCTGCGATTATTATATTGATGATAGGGCGCTGGTTGTGGAGGCGTGGGATAGAATTGCAGATTCTTTTTAGGCGTAAAGAAAAGATGAAAAACATATTTCTTCATATATAATAAAGTATGGTACTTTATGTTAACCTAAACATATTTAGTATTGTAGTAAGTATTGAGGAGAGCGTTTAGAAGATGACATTTGGAGAAAGACTTTATGAATTACGAACCAAAAAGAATATATCACAGGAGAAGTTTGCAGAGATAATGGATGTATCAAGACAATCAATCTCTAAGTGGGAGACGGATAGAGCATATCCTGAGATGTCGAGGCTGATATTTATGAGTGATTATTTTCAGGTTTCACTGGATTACTTGGTGCGAGGAAAAGAGTATGAGGAACGAGAGAAAGCTGAGACATTAGAACCAAAGGGTAAATATTTTAATAAGAATATGTGGGCGGTGTGGAATACATTTATTACAAATTTAAGTGGTTCGCAGAAAACAAAATTCATTTTATTATATTGCCTTGTAACATTTGCATTGTTTGCAATTGTATTATTACTTTCATACGGTTGCGGATATGTTTTAGGCCAGTTTGTTTATCATTTATTGCATTAATCAGCCTTGCTACCCAAAGTTTACATGCGATTTTTGCAAGTGCAACCGTAAATTTATAGGCTATACGAGTGTTTTTCGATAAGATTTGATTATCAAATGAAGGAGGTCAGATGTTATGAATAACAAGGTAGGAAATATGATTGAAAATTGGTGGAAGGGAAAGTGCTCAAAGACAGAGAAAAGAGCTGTGTCTGCTGTAGCGATAGCAATCGCATTAAAGTTAACCTATGAGTTCGGATATGCAATAGGAGAAGCTATATATTATATAGCAAATTAGCGGATGTTAATTTCCGTTGCTTGCGGCAACGGCATGTTTTGACATAGAGTAAAGCTATCAAAACACGAGGAGGAACAAAAGATGTTCAATGAAAATTTAAAAACAATTAGAAAAGAAAAAGGATTCTCACAGGAGCAGCTTGCAGAGAAGATGGGCATATCCAGACAAGCTGTTTCTAAGTGGGAGAGTGGAATATGTGTACCTGATATTGAAAAGATGGTTGCGCTGAGTGAATTATTTGAGGTATCAACAGATTACTTAATTAAGGGAGTAGACGTAGAGACATCGAAAGAGGAAACTGTACATATTGCAAATGACATCATAGAAGAGAAAGAATTCAAAGGGGATAAGAATAATGTCTCAAAGAAACAATATTTAAAACTATTTCTTATCCCAGTTTGTTTTGTGATTATTTTTGTTATTTGGCAGATGGGGCAGGGAATCGGCGATGACATAGGAGAGTTTATTTATAATATAACGAATTAAGTAGGCATTACGAAAAGAGGAATCCACATGAAAGGTTTTATTTCAAAACATCCAGTCATTATAATGATTGGATTAGTTGTTATTGCACAGTTAGGAATTAAGATTCGCATAGGAGAAGGTGTATGGGGGCAAATTCCCATTAGAGTGGTTTTGGGAATTGTCATATTAGGAATTTTATACACTGTTGCAGGCAAAGAGCTTTTCACATGGCAGAAGAAAAGTGGAAGATATGGATTAATAAGAAGTATATATATTTTAATATTTCCGATAGTATCATTTGTAATGACAATCGGTCTTGGCGCTTTAGTAGGAGAAGTAGAGATTGCCAAGAACTGGTTAAGTTTAAGTGTTGCATATTTAGTGTATACATTGGTTATTGGATTCTTTGAAGAGGGGCTTTTTAGAGGTATTATTACAAACGGATTTGTAAAAATAATGCCAAAGACCAAGGCAGGGCTATTTGGTGCGATTGTAATCAGTGGATTATTCTTTGGTTTTATGCATGTATGGGAGAATCTTTTTGATATAGGAGGAAATCCCTTAGTGGTAATTTCACAGATGACAAGTAAAATACTTGTTACAGGATCGGTCGGTATATTATTGGCAGCAATTTATATGAAGACTAAGAATATTTGGATATGTATGATTATCCATGCGTTAAATGATTTGTTTGTAATGCTAATCTTAGCATTTATGGGATTGGAAATTTCTTCAATACAGTATGTGGATGCAACTGCAACAATGGATATGTCTGCTGTTACTATGGAAATAATCGGAGCGCTTGTGGTTGGTTTGCCTAATATAATCATCTCCTATCGGATTACAAGGAAGCTGGAACCAACAGAGTGTGTGATTTGGAAATAGACAAAATCTCCGCCTTTCGATATAATCATTTAGTATGAGTATATTGAAATGGAGAAAGAATTAGAATGGAACTACTAACAGAAAAAGACAAAAAGAAACAATTAGTGATTACCTATATCGCATTTGTTATGAATGGTATGCTGGCACTTTCGATTGGAGCGTTGTTACCGTTTATCAGAGAGGCAAGAGGCTTGGAATATGCGTTTAGCGGATTCTTAGTAAGCCTGCATTCTGTAGGTAATCTGCTTTCCAGTTTTCTGGCGGGAGCTTTGGCAGTTAGAATAGGTAAGAAGAAGAGTATATTGATATTTAACTCATTTTATGCGATTTCTTTCCTTATTATATTGTTAAGCGGTAATTCGGTGTGCCTGATAATTGCGTTTTTGATGACAGGTTTGGCAAGAGGTGCATCAAGTAACTTCTGTAATGCAGTGGTGAATAATCTTGCACCAGGTAAGGCTGCGATTATCAATGGCTTGCATGCAATGTTCTCGGTGGGAGCCTTTATATTCCCTATTATTCTGATGTTTATTACTGCAAATGGCGATGCGAACTGGGTATATGCCTGTGCAGTTATGGTGATAGCAGGTATTATCTGCTGGTTGTTATACTTCATAATACCGATTAAGGAAGAGAAAACTCAGAAGCAGGACAAGGGAAGTAATTATGGATTCTTCAAGGAGCCGATTTTTTATCTTGTTATTGCGACAATGTTCTTCTACTTATGCGCAGAGCAGGGAGTTATCGGTTGGCTGGTTACATATTTCAAGGATACAGGACTTATGAGTGCATCCCTGGCGCAGCTTATGGCAAGTGTGCAGTGGATTATGATTCTGCTTGGAAGATTAGTTACGGCAGGTTTGTCTTCTAAGGTAAATAAGAACAAGCTTCTTCCAATTATGGGAATTGGTTTGGTTGTTTTCTATTTCCTGCTTCTAAAGAGTACAACACCAACCTGGATTGTAATCGGTATTGTGGGATTCGGCTTCACTATGGCGGGTATCTATCCGACTACCGTGTCTTATGCGGGAAATTTGATTCAAAAGTATCCTCTTGCATGGAGCTTCGTGCTTACGATTGCAGGTATCGGTTCGATAGCAATGCCGTCAGTTATCGGTGCTATTGCGGATTCTGCAGGAATCTTAGCAGGAATGACCTCTGTTGCAGCAGTGGTATTAATAGATTTAGGATGCATATTTGCATTGACATATTACGACAAAAAGAATGGGCAGCACGTTTAACGTGTTGCCCTTAACTTATTTATTGACAGTTTCTTCAATCAATTCAATAATCGTATTCACTGGATTCTTCTGTACACTTGCCTGCATTGCCTCGATGTAGGAATGTCTGGTAAAGTACAGCTCGTGAACCTTCTCAGTCAGCAGCTTTGCAGTAAGGTCGTCTTCGTCACATACCATGGAGAAACCCTGCGCCTCGAAGCTCTTCGCGTTCAATATCTGGTCGCCGCGGCTGCTCTTTGCAGGAAGCGGAATCAAAAGAGACGGCTTCTTCAATGCCAGTAACTCACAGATAACATTGGCACCTGCTCTGGAAATGACGATATCTGCCATAGCAAAGAGGTCTTTCAAGTCATCCTTTACATATTCAAACTGCTTGTAACCTACCTTATTTAATAAGAGATTATCAACCTTATCCTTACCACATACATGAACAATCTGGAAATCCTCTAATAGCTCAGGGAGTGCCTCGCGAACCAGCTGATTCACACCTGTTGCGCCAAGACTTCCACCGATTACCATGACAATCGGCTTACCTGAGTTGAATTGGCACTTTTCAAGGGCGCGGAACTTATTACCCTGTGTCAGCTCCTCACGCATAGGTGAACCCGTAAGTACAGCCTTGTCAGCAGGAAGCTCATTCAAAGTCTCTGGGAAGTTACAGCATACCTTAGTAGCCACAGGAATACACAGCTTATTAGCAAGTCCTGGTGTCATATCTGATTCGTGAATAATACAGGGAATCTTAAGTGCAGCGGCAGCACGAACTACTGGAACGCTGACAAAGCCACCCTTGCTGAATACGATATCAGGCTTTAAGGTAGTTAAAATCTTTTTCGCCTCAGAAAATCCCTTTAATACTCGGAATGGGTCTGAGAAATTCTTTAAATCAAAATATCTTCTAAGCTTACCTGTAGAGATTCCATAGTAAGGAATCTGGTAATCCTCGATAAGCTTCTTCTCGATTCCGTCATAGGAGCCGATATAATGTATGTCATGACCAAGCTCTTTAAGCTTTGGAAATAGCGCAATGTTGGGTGTTACATGTCCGGCAGTACCACCACCTGTAAATACAATTCGTTTCATAACAAAATCTCCGCTTTTAAAATAAATTAATTTGCGCTCTTATACTGCTTTAAAGCACAAGCCAACTGGTCCGGACAAGAGGTGTTCTTAAAGCCGCATCTGATGCCCTCTAATCTTTCAATTACTTCATCTATCTTCATGCCTTCTACAAGCTTGCCGATTCCCTGAAGGTTACCATTGCATCCGCCTGTAAATACAACAGAACGAACAACGCCGTCTTCAACTTCGAAATCAATCATGCTTGAGCAGGTTCCGCTTGTCTTGTATCTCATATCATTATTCCTTTCTATTATCATATGTATTTAAACATTATATGAATTATAGCAGAAAAAGGAAAGTGCTGAAAGCTATATTTTTCATGAAAAAATGCAAGAATTCTGTTGTATCATTTATTATCCTGTGAGAATGGCGGAAAAATTGCAATTTCCTGCATGAATTTGACGAACGAATTAGGCTCCGAATGTATTGTTAAGCCTTAAAGGCTTGGCTATAATCTAGATAAATTGAAGGTAGCAGGAGGTATATACTATGAGCTTTTTAGATCAACGATTTTTGATGATAACCACTATAATTTTAATGCTGTTAGGAGTATTATTTCAGATTTCCATAGGAATTATTTATCAAAGGCTGATACAGGCAACAGATAATATGCTGGGAACTGACAGTAACCTGATGAAGCAGTGTAAAATGAAATTTATTCAGGCATATCAGTTGAATGGAGGTGTGTCTAACATTTCTGTTTTTGTGGATAAGTTTCTGAATCGGCTCAGGTTTTGTGGAATGAGCATAGGATTTATCCGCCAGTTATCCAAGCAGCTTGTGATGGCAGGTGTATTGGTAGCGGGCTTTGGGGCCTGTAAGGGAATTGTTGATGGGAGCCGTTTATCAGACTTGCTGCCGTTTTATATTATTGTATTATTTGGAATGTATTTGTTTTTCAGCATCGCGTCTATTGTGGATGCATCAGGGAGACGTAAGGTGTTAAAGGTAAACCTTACAGATTATTTAGAAAATCATATTGCGGAGAGGTTAAATCGTGGGATGGAAATCAAGGAACGTCTTCAGGAAGAAGAAAAAAAATCGGCATCACCCGAAACCAAGTCGAAAATGGGAGGTTTTTCGAAGGAGGATGCGTTAGAATTAGAGGAACTGTTACGTTCATTTATGGTATAATGTCGTCAGACATTATACAGGCCGAATGGCCATAGACCCTGCCGTAATCACGAAGTGATTATGGCATAGCAAAAATGGGCTATTGCTTGAATTATGCAAAAATTGATAGTATAATTTTACCGTGTGAAATTATGAATTATAATATCAGGAGGAAAAAATCATGGTAACATGGAATAATTTAGATACTATGGATTCTTACCAAGAGCTTGCAAAGGTAACACCTGTAGAGCTTACTAAGGTCATGGCAGGTGAAAGCGGAGCAGAGCGTGTAAAGAAGTACAGTGTGCCTATGGCAGCAGGACTTGCTTTTAATTATGCGTCAAAGCAAGTGGATGACAAGGTGTTAGAGACACTCGCAAAGTTAGCAGATGATACACAGCTTATTGAGAAGTTTGAAGCACTTTACAACGGTGAGGTAATCAATACTGGTGAGAAGCGTATGGTTCTTCATCATATGACTCGTGGTCAGTTAGGTAATGCTGTGGTAGCAGATGGTGCAGATAAGCGTACATTTTATATAGAGCAGCAGAAGAGAATCTCTGATTTAGCGAATAAAGTTCACAATGGTGAGATTACGAATGCAGCAGGTGAGAAATTCACAACAGTTGTACAGATTGGTATCGGCGGAAGTGACCTTGGTCCTCGTGCTATGTATCTTGCACTTGAAAACTGGGCAAAGGTAAATAATACATTTAAGATGGAAGCAAAGTTCATCAGTAACGTTGACCCTGATGATGCAGCAGGTGTATTAAATACAATTGATGTTGCGCACTCTCTTTTTGTACTTGTATCTAAGTCAGGTACAACACTTGAGACATTGACAAATGAGTCTTTTGTAAAGGATGCATTAAAGAACGCAGGTTTAGACGCTTCTAAACATATGATTGCTGTTACAAGTGAGACTTCTCCATTAGCAAAGAGTGATGATTATTTAGCGGCATTCTTTATGGATGATTATATTGGTGGTCGTTATTCATCTACATCAGCAGTAGGTGGCGCAGTATTATCATTGGCATTTGGTCCTGAAGTATTTGCACAGTTTTTAGACGGAGCGGCAGCAGCAGATACAACAGCTAAGAATAAGAATATATTAGAGAACCCTGCTTTATTAGATGCATTGATTGGTGTATATGAGCGTAATGTGTTAGGTTATCCTACTACAGCAGTGCTTCCATATTCACAGGCTCTTAGTCGTTTCCCTGCACATTTACAGCAGCTTGATATGGAGTCAAATGGTAAGTCGGTAAATCGTTTTGGCGAGCCAATCAATTATGTAACAGGTCCGGTAATCTTTGGTGAGCCAGGAACAAATGGTCAGCACTCATTCTATCAGCTTCTTCATCAGGGAACAGATATTGTGCCTCTTCAGTTTGTTGGCTTTAAGAACAATCAGATGGGAAGAGATGTTGTGATAGAAGATAGCACAAGTCAGCAGAAGTTATGTGCAAACGTAGCAGCTCAGATTGTTGCTTTTGCATGTGGTAAGGAAGATGCAGATCGCAATAAGAACTTTGAAGGTGGTCGTCCATCAAGCATTATTATTGGTGAACAGTTGAATCCACAGTCACTTGGTGCATTGTTATCACACTTCGAGAACAAGGTAATGTTCCAGGGCTTTGTATGGAATATCAACAGCTTTGACCAGGAAGGGGTACAGCTTGGTAAGGTATTAGCTAAGCGCGTGCTTGCACATGAGACAGACGGTGCATTAAAGGTGTATAGTGATTTATTAAATATCTAATTAGATTATAAGCGTGATGAAAAAGAGTTTCGCATATCAATATTGGCGGACTCTTTTTCTGTTGGTCATTTTTGTTCCGAAATAGACCTAGTCATAAGAGTCATTAATGGTGTACAATGTTTACATAAGATGAAGGATACTAACAGGAGGGAAGGTATGAAAATCGTAGTTTTAGAAAAGGTCAGCTTAGGATTGGACGTTGATATTTCCTTTTATGAGGAGTTCGGCGAGGTAGTTTATTATGATAATACAACTGCTGAAGAGGTGGCAGACAGAGTATCGGATGCTGAGATTATTATCGCAAATAAGGCACCGCTTAATGCAACGACACTTGCAGGTGCAAAGGCACTTAAGATTATTTGCGAGACAGCAACTGGCTATAATAATGTAGATTTAGACTTTTGCAAGGAAAAAGGTATTCGTGTAACCAATGTTAAGGGTTATTCCACTCCTATTGTGGCACAGCATACCTTTGCCATGGCGTTATACTTATTAGAGAAGCTTCCTGTATTTGATACCTATGTAAAGAGCGGAGAATATGCAAAATGTCCAATTTTTACCTGCTTTGAACCATATTTTACAGAGCTTGAAGGTAAGACCTGGGGCATTATCGGATTGGGAAATATCGGTAGAAAGGTAGCTGAGATTGCCAAGGTATTTGGTTGTCGTGTTATCTTCTATTCCGCATCAGGACAGAATACTACAACAGATTATGAAAGAGTAGATTTTGATACACTTCTTGCGGAGTCAGATATTTTATCGCTTCATTGTCCTTTGACAGACAGAACGCAGAATATTATGAATGCGGATGCTTTTGCAAAGATGAAGAAGACAGCAATATTGATTAATGTAGCAAGAGGACCAGTTGTGGACGAGCAGGCGCTTTACGATGCACTCACTACAGGGCAGATTGCGGCAGCAGGCTTGGATGTACTTGTAATGGAGCCAATAGCCAAAGATAATCCACTTGCAAAGATTCAGGATAGTACTAAGCTTATCATTACTCCACATATGGCATGGGGCAGCCATGAGGCAAGAAGCCGCTGTGCAAAAGAGGTATATCTGAATATCAAGAGCTTTCTTGCAGGACAGGAGAGAAATATTATCGTGTAAAATGCCCAAAATACGGGTATTCAGGCATGGTACAAATACATGAAAATATTGGAAATGGGAAAATTTCGCTTACGAAAAACTTTCAAAATTGGTAAAATATTACTAGTGAAACGTATTAATTGTCCAAAATATAGAAAGTGGGGAACGTTTTTTGTTCAGCGTTGGAGAATATATTTCCTATGGAAATAATGGAATTTGTAAGGTTTCTGAAATCTGCATGATGCAGCTTACAAAAGACATGCCGAAGAAAGAGTATTATGTGTTGCAGCCTTTGCATGAAGCCGCAGGTAAGATTTATATTGCAGTTGATAATCAGAAGGTGCTGATGAGAAGCCTGATGCCGAAGGCTGAGGCGAATCGTCTGTTGAATGAAGCGGGCAGCGTAGCTGTTTTTGCTGAGAAGAATCCTCGTGAGACAGAAGAGGAATACAAGAGTGCTTTACGCTCTGGTGACTGGAATCAGTGGATGCGGATTGTAAAGACTGTTCGTATCAAGAAGAAATCCCGTGAGGACCAGGGTAAGAAGATGACTGCTTCTGACGAGCGTTATCTAAGGGAAGCCACCGAAAAGCTTACCGAAGAGCTTGGCTTTGTATTAGAGCTTGATAAGGAAGAAACCAGCAGCAGACTAAGTGCGGCACTGGCAAACTAAATATAACACCCAAAAGCTTACGTATACGCGTAAGCTTTTTCTATGCCTAAACCCGAATTTGTAAAAAATTGTAAGTTTATCTGCGCAAGATTGTATTATATAGTGAGAGCAGTTGATAAGGAGGCACACGCAAGGATGCAACAGTGGGAGATAGAGAATGTAATTGAACAGTATAGTGACATGCTATACCGCCTTGCCCTGGTGCGGACAGGGAATAGAGAGGATGCCGAGGATATTGTACAACAGACCTTTCTAAAGCTGGTGGAGCATTACGATAAGCTGGAATCCGCGGAGCATATAAAAGCGTGGCTGCTTCGTGTATGCTGCAATCAGTGTAATAATTATTACAAGCTTCCATGGAAGAAGAGAAGAGTAGAATTAGAGAATTTCACAGATTACATAGGTGTACAGGCTGATTGCGAAGAAGAGGTTGTACGGGGACAGCAAAGAGAATGGCTGATGCAGGAAATATACGGGTTGTCAGAGAAGTATCGTACAGTGTTGCACCTCTGCTATATGGAGGAGTATACACCTGCGGAAATAGCCAAGATTCTAGGTATAAGCACCAATGCTGTCAATGTACGCCTGAATCGCGCAAGGAAGCAGCTGGCACAACGTTTAGATAAGGAGGATTTTTAGATGCAGAATGAAAATATAGCGAAATTATATCAGAACACAATGCAAGGAGTACACTGTTCAGAAACCTTCAAAGAGGAATTGAAGCTTAAAATGACAAACTGTGAGCCAAGAAAGCAGGCTATGAGTAAAGGCTATCGTTTAGCAGTAGCTACGGCAGCAGCCTTGATGCTGTTGCTTGTGGGAACAAATGAAACTGTGATTCAGGCGGTGGAGAATTTTATCACTGCAGGTGCAGAGTATGAGGAGCTGCCTGTTGTAGGAGCTGAGAACATTACAAGTGCATTTTATGAAGCGGCATATTTTAATCAGACAAAGGTAGCAGGGGTAGCAGACCTGACACAATGGAAGGAGACTTATCCTGCATTCTTTGCTAAGCTGGAGCAGAATCAGATGTTAGATGTAATGCTGCCTCATTACCAGATGGACAATTATGCAGAACTGGAAAATGCTTATGAATATGTAGGTGAGCTGGAGCCAGGAGAAGCTTGTGTGATAGGAACCTTTGCAAATGGGGACAGTAATTATATTCTTACAATATTAAGAAAGCCAACCGCGTCAGGAACGGGAGCAATCTATGAGATGGAATATCATTATACAATAGAAGCAAATGGTATCAGCTATGAAGTGACTAAGGTAAGTGATGATTATACCTATGAGGAGTATTGCGCAACCTTTGAGGCTACTATGCCTGCATGGTTCTATGGAGAAATGATGTCAGAGGAAGAATTTGCAGTATGGATGACACGTCCTATTCATATTCATGTCATGGTAAACGGATATAAGTACGGTTATAGTTTGGCCGAGGATATCTCTGTAGAAGAGTTTATTGCTACAATTTATTAATCTATTCAGAAACAGGGTGGTCCTTTCATTCAAAAAGACCACCCTGTCTATTATGCTTTCTTCATTTCCAGTTTTTTCTGATACATATACTTATCTGCACGGCGAAGTGTGTCGCCAAAGTCGAAGTCCGTCTTTGGATTATAGCGGGCATATCCGTAAGCAATTTGTACAGGATATTCATCAGCATACTTCTTGTTAAATTGTTCAACAGAAGCTAGGAATCTTCTTAATTGACTTCTGCATATGTTTTCTGAGGTAACATTTAAGATGACACAAAACTCATCGCCGCCCATACGGAATGGAATACCGTTGGGATGAAAACTCTCATTAATCAGGTTAGCACTGTTAATTAAAAGTCTGTCTCCAGCATCGTGTCCTAAAGTATCGTTGCACTGCTTTAGATTATTCACATCAAGCATAATGATAAAGCAGTCCTTTTCATCAAACTTATGCTCCTGAATATATTCTGCCCAGAATACACGATTATACAGTCCTGTCATCTGGTCGTGGATTGCCAAATGCTGATAACGCTTCGCTTCCTTTCCTCTTTGAATAAGCACTAAGGCTTCCTTGACTGCCATATAACCCATGAGGATAACATAGAATAGAAAAGCCAACATACAAAGCATCATATTGCCTGATGCGCCAGAAATATAATATAAAAGCAAATCAATAGCGGCACCAACAGAGCATAGTATGAAGCAAAGAGAAGTCATTTTTAACTTAGCAGAAAGGCGATGATGTGCGGCTTCCCAAATAAGAGTAATAATAATGCATAAAATATCAATTACAATAAGTATGTGACATGCAGATAAGGTTTGACGCAAATCAGCAATGCCAAACAACTGTAATAAACAAATCGTAATACAAAAGATTAAACCGACGATACATACACAATTCCAATAAAAATATACTCGCTTGGAAAATTGATTTCTAATGAATATAATAAACGCCACAAGCATTAGCGTAATCGAAATCAATGCAATTCCAGAGAATAATAAGGTGGCATAATCAAACAGAAAAGGAATCGCTTCTGTATCTGCTATTTTCCATGAGCCTGTAAAGATAGAAAATGCGCCGAGAGCAGCTATACTTTTATCTAATTCGCGATTTTTGATATTAACAATTACAAAGAGGATAAATGCAAGTCCGATTATGATTGCAATAATTCCAAGTGCTATAATAATGATATTGCTTTCAATTACTTCAGAAGCAATTGAATTATGATTGCCATAATAGATAGTTGGTATCTTATCAATACTGGTCTTGTAAACAGGATAAATCAGAATTCGAACCTTTTGATTCACGTCGGTATCACGCAAGTATGCCTTTGCCCAGTCACAACCGATAGTATTCGTAAGAAGATTATCTTCATTACTAAAAAGTTGAAATAGAAGCTCATTACCAACATAGATCTCAGCGTACTGATGAACCAGATAAAAGGCAATACAACTATTGCGTCCTGGTGTGTCAGTAATCGTCCATGTATATTCCTGAACAATGCCTAGTGGCGCATTATCATCATGATATGTTGAATATTCATAATCTGTCCAAACGCAGTAATCCTCATCCTGTCGGGCTATATATCTATCTACTTTTTCGTGATGCTGAAAGAGAGTAAGCATGATAGTAACAAGCAGCACTCCGATTATACTAAGAATGATAACTGGTCGTTTGCTATTCACAGATACATGCCTCCTTTGTCTTGAGTATTCGTAAAACATATATCTATTTTATCATATTAATGTGAAATAAGAAAATACTGTCTGTGTTTTATTCTGAAAACCGAAAAACACAAACAGTATTTTAGGTTAGGTATAATATTGCGCTTGGGCATTCCAAAGCTTTTGGTAAAGTCCATCCTGTTCAATCAGTTCCTCATGGCTGCCGCGTTGGATGACCTGCCCGTTGTCAAAGACCAGAATGTCCTGACAGAAGCGGCAGGATGCAAGGCGATGTGAAATATAAAGAGCGGTCTTGTTGCCGACCATCTTATTAAAGCCTGCATATACCTCGCATTCGGACTCAGGGTCAAGTGCAGCGGTTGGCTCATCCATAATGACAAAAGGAGCATCCTTGTAAATAGCTCTTGCAATTGCCATTTTCTGCTTTTCTCCACCAGAGAAATTCACACCGCTTTCGTCATATTCTTTGCCGATGTAAACATTATCATCGGTCTCAAGAAATCGTTCCTCTAGTCCTGCCCTGTTCAAGGCATCGTAGACCTTATCATGGTCTACCTCATCAGAGGCTGCAATATTTTCACCAACCTTAAGGGCGAGCATCTGATAATCTTGAAATACAGCAGAGAATAAATTCAAATATTCATCATAATTATACTTTGTAATATCAATTCCGTTTAACTTAATCTCGCCATCAGTTGGGTCATAGAGCCTGCATAAGAGTTTGATAAAAGTGGTTTTACCTGAGCCGTTCTTGCCGACGATGGCAAAACGTTCGCCTATATCCAGCTTAAGACTCAGGTTGCGAAGGACATAGTCCTTTGTCCCTGGATAACAGAAGGATACATTGTCAAATTCGATTAAAAAGCGGTTGTCACGTCGCTTTTCAACGGGAAGCGTCCCCTTGTACTTTCTGTCTGAAAAGTCTATATAATCTAAATAGTCACGTCCATACTGTGCAACGCGTTTAAAGCCTGATATACCTAATAACACCTCGGATACGCCGTCAATACACTTTACAATACTGCTGGCGTAGAGTACAACATTGCCAATGCTGATAAATCCTGCATATGCATTCAGTGCCACATATAGATAAACACAGCCAAGACAGAAATTAGATAAGAAGCGGTTGAGTATTTCACTTTGTATATAGTAGTTACGTTCCTTTTTCAGGCATACAGCAGCTTCTTTATCATTTTCATGCAGCGTATGCATGATAAGCTTGCTCTGACCGAATATTCTGAGGTCTTTTCCGCTTTCACTATTGGCAAGAATGTTTCCAATGATATAACTATGAGCTTTTTTTATTTGATTGAACTCTTCAAAGCATTCATGTCCTTTCTTGCTGCTGTACTGGTCAGAAGCGTAGATACCCCAGATAGTAGTAGCAATTAATAGAAATAAAAGCAGACCCATCCATGGAGAAGCAATAATGCTATATTGAAAATCCTTATTTCCAAAGAATAGCGGGAAGGAAATTATCATAGAGGTTAGAACACTAATAACGCCTCCAAAGCCTCTATCCAGCGGCCAGATAAGATTCCAGTAGATACCGCCTCTTGCATTAATGACCTGCTCCTGCTTACGCTTCTTTTCCTGAAGGGCAGGGTCTTCTAAATATTCATAGTCGATATTTAGACTGGCTGTATTAAGGTCCTGATTCTGGCGTTCCATACAGTTCTCAATACGGGCATTCAGATATTTTCTAAGTGCCGCAGACAGAAATTGAAATACGAAAGCAACCAATACACCGATAAGTGTATAGAGAAGCAGTGTGTGCAGTGCTTTGCCGTCAATAAAACCGTCTATCAGAATACCTGACAGTATCAGTACCACATAAGGACGAAGTGATTCGACGACATCTGTAAGCAGACAGGCATATATTAGGTTTTTGTTGCGTTTGGCAAAAAGGGCAAATAATTTTCGGATAATCGTAATATCAGATTCTTTCTTCATATTAGTCTCCTTCCATGTAAGCATTTCTGCGTTTTGTTTCTTCCTGTTCCTTATAGTAACGGCTTTGCATTTCATATAGCTCGGCGTATCTGCCACCTTGCGCCATTAGCTGTGTATGAGTACCCTCTTCTATGATATGCCCTTGCTCTAATAGCACGATGCGGTCGCAAAAGCGTGTGCTTGAAAGTCTATGAGAAATATAGATAGAGGTCTTTCCCTTGGTAACCTCACCGTATTTCATATAGATTTCATTCTCTGCAATAGGATCAAGTGCCGCTGTCGGCTCATCTAAGATAAGCAAGGGAACGTCCTTATAGAGCGCCCTTGCAAAGAGTAAGCGTTGTTTTTCTCCACCTGAGAAGTCGATAGCATCTGTATGAATGTCACGTACCATCAGACTTTTACCTCCATTTGTCAGTCTTTCATAGCGGGAAGCAAAGCCAGACTGTGTAAGTGCCTGAGTAAGCCTATCGTTCTGAATGTCACTTGCCTTTGATGAAGCAATATTCTCGTCCACACTGACGGGCAATATCGTATAGTCTTGGAAAAGGACGGAGAGTAGACTGTAATATTGTTCTCTTTCAAAATGCTCAATGGGAATATCATTAATGAGGATTTCTCCCTCAGACGGTGGATAAAATCCGCAAATCAGCTTCACTAATGTGGTTTTCCCTGCGCCATTTAATCCGATAAGTGCAAGCTTTTCGCCAGCGGTTATTTTTAGATTAATATGCGAGAGGATGGGGTCTTTTTCACCAGGGTAGGTAAAGCTGACATCCCGAAGCTCCAGCGTAACAGCCTGCTGTCGCATTTGGGCTAATAATTCCTCGTCGATGCGATTGTCTTGGTTTCTGCGTTCTGGCGTATCAAAGTACTCACGAATACTTCCAAAGGTATTTCCAATAATACCTAGGGAAAGGGCTTGCCTTAGGCATTGGAAGGTATTTTGCGAAAAGCTGTTTGCAAATCCAAAGTATAATACAAAGTCAGCAGCGGTCATTTTACCTTCTATGACAAGCCATGTCAGATAGGCGTATACTGCAAAGTTGCTGACAAGAGTAAGAACGGCTTCGGTGGTATTTTTTACCATATACCAATTGTGAATACGATAATAGGTCTGATTCATTTCCTGTAGGTCCGCATCGTATCGACGAAGCAGCCAGTCTGTCATTTTATAGATACGGATATCTTTACCTGCAGAAGGCTCCATACTTTTAGAGGTAATGTATGTCATTTTTCGGGAATAGTCTGCAAGCGTCGGGTGTGCCTGACTGTGCTTGGTTCGAGCTATTTTGAGCAGCTTGGCAGATATCAGACAGCTAATGAAGGATAACAAAAGAATCATAATGTGCAGTCTTGCCAGAATGACACCATATACCAAGGCGGGTACGAACAAACTAATCATATAAGGCAGACTCTGAATAGACTCTATAATACCTCTGCCCTGATAGATAGCGTTGTAAGCAGTATTGGCATGGTTTTGAAAGTCCTTATCTTCTAAGACATTGAAGTCTACACGCATTTTCTTCTGTTCGTAGTCTGTCATATAATGGCTGGCGTAGATGATGCGTCCCTCTTGAAGATGAACCATCATAATCCCCTCTATCAGATTGAAGAGTAGCATAATGAGCAAAACAACAATTAAACAAACCAGGTATTTGGAAAGTGTCCATTTCTCCTCTAAGCCCTGCACCACAAGGGCAGGCAAAAGATTTCCTGTCACGCTATAAATCAATGCTGGAATGGGGATTAAAATACTTGACCAAAATAGCAACGGTTCCCAGCGGAATAAATTTTTATAGTGATATAATAAATTGTTAAAAAAGCTATATTTACCAACTGTTTTTTCAATTCGGGTTCCTCGTAGGTCTAACATAGAATACTCCTCCCTATCATAGTGCTATCTTGATAATATCAGATAATGAGAGCGAAGTGTAAATACTGCACGAAATGTATCTAATTTAGCACGAATTGCAAATTATTAGGAAATTATATTGAAAAACTCCGAACATAAGTGCTATAATCTTGTCACTATAGATAGTACATTTAAAAAGTAGGAGAAAGGAGACGGGTATCATGAGAATAGCGGTTTGTGATGACGAGGAAGCACAGAGAATATTACTTACAAAATACTTGCAGGAATGGGCAAAGCAACAGAATATTCTATTGGAAGTCGTCCCTTTTCTAAATGCGGAGGGCTTTTTATTTTGTTGGGCAGAGGATAAAGCATTTGACCTGCTGGTTCTGGATATTGAGATGGGAGAAATCAATGGCATGGAGCTTGCAATGAAGCTTCGTGAGCAATATGCGGATATACCGATTTTGTTTGTTACAGGTTATGAGAGCTATATGGCACAGGGCTATGAGGTATCGGCGTTACACTATCTGTTAAAGCCAATTCATAAGGAGAAGCTGTTTCAGGTGCTTGATAAGTTTCAAAAGACAAAAAAGCCAGAGGATAAGCTTTTGCTACAGACAGAGAGCGGTAGTATCTTTATATTGCCGTCAGATATCTGGTATGTTGAGGCGACAGGACATCAGAGTGTACTGTATACTTCTAATCGTGAGTGCAGGATTAAGCATTCCATTAGTGAAGTAAAGGATTTGCTACAGGATAAGTCCTGTTTTATTTCCAGTCATCGCTCTTATCTGGTAAATATGCAGCATGTTTCGGCAATTGTAAAGGCAGAGCTGGTCATGGATAATAATGTTAAGCTGCCTATCAGCAGAGGTATGACGAAGCAGGTAAATGAGGCGTTTATAAGGGTATATACAGGATAGATAATATAGAAAGGTTAAGCTATGAGGGAGTTAAATATTTTTCTGATTACATTGGTAATTATTGTTGTAATCAATCTGATTCTGTGGCTTTTTATTTTGCCACGGATGGTGAATAAAAAGATAGCCCGCTTTCAAAATGATTTGGTAAATCGCCACTATGATGAGGTGGAGACTATGTACCGTAAGATGCGAGGCTGGCGTCATGACTATCATAATCATATTCAGGTGCTAAAGGTACACATGGGTATGAAGCAGTATGAGGAGGCAGCGGAGTATCTGGAGCATTTGGAGAAGGATTTAACTACTGTAGATACGGTAATTAAGACAGGAAATGTTATGGTAGATGCGATTCTCAATAGTAAGCTTGCTATGATTAAAGAGCGCAAGATACAAGTGGATGTGACAGCGATTGTGCCAGAGAGCATTTCCATATCAGGAATTGATTTGTCGGTACTGATTGGGAATATTCTGGACAATGCTATGGAAGCGTGTATGAAGCTTCCTGAGGAGAAGCGCTTTCTTAGAATTTATATAGATATTTTGAAGAAACAACTTTATATTTCGGTTACAAATTCTATGGATGGCAGGGCGAAGAAAAGAGGTAATCTGTTCTTAACGAATAAAGAGGGAGACCACGGCTTTGGTCTGCTTCGCATCGACAGTATTGTTTCTAAGTATCATGGATTTATCAATCGACAGACAGAAAACGGTGTATTTGCAACAGAGGTTATGCTGCCGCTTACTAAAATATCATAATGGGAGGGTTTATTTATGGCAGAGAATATAGAATTACTACAGAAGATTAAGGAAAACATTGCAAAGGTGATTATTGGTAAGAGTGAGGTTATGGATTTGTTATTAACCGCTCTTGTGGCTGGTGGTCATGTGCTTTTAGAGGATGTACCTGGAACAGGTAAGACAGTACTTGCAAAGTCTCTTGCAAAGTCAATGGATAGTAAGTTTGATCGTGTACAGTTTACGCCTGATTTGTTGCCAAGTGATGTGACAGGAATGTCATATTATAATCAGGAAAAGGGTGCGTTTGTATTCAAGGAAGGTCCAGTATTTACAAATATTTTACTGGCAGACGAGATTAACCGTGCTACACCAAGAACACAGTCCAGCTTATTAGAGTGTATGGCGGAGGGGCAGGTAACTGTTGACGGTGTGACAAGAGCGCTTGATAAGCCGTTTTTCGTTATTGCGACACAGAACCCTGTAGAAACCATCGGTTGTTTTCCACTTCCTGAGGCGCAGCTTGACCGTTTCCTGATGAAGATTTCCATGGGAACCTTAACTGCCGAGGAAGAGCGCCAGATGATAGACCGCTTTATTGTAGATGAGCCATTGCAGAGCATTGAGCCAGTATGCTCTCTTGAAGAGATTAAGCAGCTACAGGAGGCATGCAGACAGGTATATATACATAATGATTTGAAGGACTATATTGTAAATCTTGTGCAGGCTACCAGAAAGGAAGGCGCGCAGCAGGGTATTAGTCCTCGTGGTACACTGGCATTTCTTAGAGCTTCTCAGGGTTATGCGCTGATGCAGGGAAGAGATTATGTGGTGCCTGAGGATATTAAGAAGGTTGCAGTACCTGTATTGCAGCACAGATTGATTATGGATATGGGAGAGCAGCAGAAGGTTTCTTATATTCAGGGATTGTTACAGAGTGTGGCATTGCCTACAGAGGATTGGACAAAGAGATGATAGCAGTCTTATTAATTGGAATTATTGTCATATATATAGGCTGGCGAAGGTACTATCAGAAGCATTGGAGCTGTTCCTTTGATGCCAGGGTACAGTTTGCTGAGGGCTATGTTTATGCGGGGGAGCATACGAAGCTCTATGAAGTGGTAGAGAATCGTAAGCGCCTTCCTGTTCCTGTGCTGGAGGTATTGTTTTCAGCCAGAAAGGAATTGGTTTTCAAGGACACAGAGAATACCAATGTCAGCGATTATATTTATAAGAGAGATATTTTTTCTGCTTTGGGTTATCAGAAGATTACCCGACAGATTGATGTGGTATGTACAAGAAGAGGCTATTATACGATAGATGAGGTGGAGCTTAAGAGTTATTCCATGCTCTACGATAAGCGTTACGGTATCAGGATTCCAAATCAGACCTCGCTCTATGTCTATCCTGCCAAGGCGGATATTTCTGATATCATGATGATATGTGAGAAGATGCTAGGAACCTTACAGTGTGCGAAGCATCTGTATGAGGATCCTTTTGCGTTTCGTTCTATTAGAGAGTATACACTGACTGACCCTATGAAGACGATTAACTGGAAGGCAAGTGCTAAGACAGGGAATCTTATGGTAAATACCTTTGATTCTGCGTTATCTGAGAAGGTTATGATTTATCTGGATATCGAGGATAGTGGTATCCTGAAGCAGGATGAACTGGTAGAGGACAGTATCAGTGTGGCGGCGACATTAGTAAGAAAGCTGATTGCACAGGGAATAGAAGTCGGCTTATATATGAACGCAAGATATGAGGATGGCAGCTTTTTACGCCTGGAGCCAGATAGCGGCAGGATGCAGACAGATAGGGTAGAGAAGGCATTGGCACTCTATCAGACAGAGCAGGGCTATATACCTTTTGAAAAATGCTTGGAGGTACCTCCAAAGGATGCGGTATTGGTGCTGATTTCCAAGAATATTTCTGTAGAACAGGTAAAGGAGTTTGCAGGTACAGAGCAATTTACGATATGGATACAGCCTGCTTATTCTAACGAAGTACCTGATAAGCCTGATGTGACAAATAATATACAGTGGATTGCAAGGGAGGTGCCAAGATGCTAAGACGATATATCAGACAGGTTTTGGAATGGTGTCATGCAACCTTGGTGCTGACATTGATTATCCCTATTATTTATACATTTGTGTTGAATAGCGAAAACAGACAGGAGCTTATTGGGGTAGTAGATTCTATTTATTGGAAGAGTCTCTTAATTTTTATTCCTATTGTACTGTCGGGAGCAGCAGTTAGGCATTGTAAGAGTATGGCAGGGTATGTGTTGGCTTGTATCCCTGTTATGTTGATAACTGGTGGTCTTGCATGGTTTGTTGGACCTGTTATGACCAATAGTGCTTTTATGCAAGGTTATGTGGTGTTCATCGTACTGGAGAGTTTTGTTGTGATGGTGTCAAGATTTATGGAAAGGTTGAATACTGTAACAACTCATCGTGACGGTGATATGGATTTTGTGCCAAGAACGGGATTTTTGGATAAGCCGAGAATGCCTTTGATGGCTGCTTTTGCAGCGGCATATCTGATAGGTGTATTTTTTTATTTTCCACCTCTTGCAGATGGAGCCTTTTATAGTGCCTGTGTGTACTTTATCATTTGTATTCTCCATATTTTTATGATTTCTACAGAGAGATATTTTCTGCTAAATAAACGTGTATCAGGTGTTCCAAAGAAGAGATTGTATGGCATTACCAGCAGCGTGTTGGCAATCTTTGTGTTGGCAATATCTGTGGTGATTATTGTATCCATTCTTTTATCGGATGCCAGACAGTATACAGATATTCGTGAGTGGAGAAGTGACAGACCATTGCTTACGATAGACTATGAATCGGAAGCGAATCTTCAGGTGGGGGATGATGGTATAAAATATATGGAAATGCTTGCGGGCGGACAGGAAATCAAGACCTTACCAAGGTGGGTTAGCGATGTTTTCATGGCAATCCTTAGTATGTTATTGATTGTAGTTGTAGTGCAGGTCATTAAGGCTGTGAAAAAGGTATTCGATGATTTTAGGGATGCTTTCGATGAGAACGGCGACGAGGTAGAGGATTTGACGGAGCTGGACGAAAAGATAGAGTCGCTTAAGCCAAAGAAGGAAGAGAAGCATACAGAGGGCTATAGTATACGCAAGCGTTATCGACAGATGATACGCAAGCATCGTAAGGATAGACCGATGCCGTATGAAACACCTACGGAAATTGAGGAAAATGCAGGACTTTTGTCGGATGAGGAGATGAAGAAGCTGCATATTCTTTACGAAGAGGTTAGATACGGAAAGAGTTGAAATTCGGCTTGTTTAAAGGGGAAATTTAGATTATAATAAAGATATTATGTTAAGGTGTAATGTCACAAGACATTATAAGGATTTGATTCTAGAGCAATCAGACCAACTTACGTGTAGAGGGAAGGTAGTACATGGAGCGTAAGAAAAAACAGGGTGGTAAAGACATCGCATTCAGACCAATGACAATTATTGAGGCGAGATATGATTTAGACAGAAGACAGAATGACATCATTGATATTTTGCTTGGTATTGTAGGTGAAGGCGAGGATACAGAAGATAATACCCGATATGAGATTAATATTGCAGATGTGAAGCATCTGTATAACCTACAGGATGAGTCTAATGCGTATTCTTATTTGCAGAAGGCGGTTAAGAAGTTTGAGGGTGTAGGTTTCAGACTGAAGGAGGATGAAGGCACGGATATTTACTATCCGTGGTTTAGTAAGATTAAGTACCAGAAGAAGCGTGGCGATGAAGGCAGGAGCAAGATTGTAGTTGACCTTCACCCTGAGGTGAAGCAGATGATTATATCTGCTAAGCAGGGTGCATACTACAGAATTGAATATCCTCTGAATCTGACGAAGAAGTACTCTAAGAGACTATATTATTTATTGAAGGACAGAGAGAATTTTAGAGGAGGGAATTTTAAGATTTCCTTTGACGAGCTTCGTAAGATGATGAAGATTCCTGACTCTTATGCAAATGGTAATGTAAAGCGTGAGATTCTGGACAAGCCATATGAGGAGATTAACGGTAATACAGATATCTCCTTTGAATATAAGCTGATATATGAGAAGCTTCCGTCAGGACAGCAGGGAATCAGCGAGGTTGAGTTCTGGGTTAAGGCACTTAAGCCGAAGAAGACGATTGTGGAGTATGAGGATATCGAGAAGAATGGTGAGTCATTAGTTGCAACAGAGGAGGAGAGGGAGATTATAGATGTCTTCGATTGCTCTGTAAAGGAAGCAAAGGATATTCTTAAGACAGCGAAGGCTAATAATCGTACGAAAGAGCAGCTTTTTGAGATTTTAACGTATACTATGAAGCAGCAGGTTAATAATAAGGTTGGATATGTATTGTCTATTTTGAAGAATGGATATAATGAGCCAACCAGATTATCAGGTAAGGATAAGAACAGCTGGAATAATAAGGATTTGGATAATGCATATGAGCAGCTTGATTTTGAATCCTTTGAGCAGCAGATTTTATCAAATTAAACGCATAATTTCATAAAGAATACATAAGAAGGGGATTGGCATATGTCAGTCCCCTTTATCACCAATTCCTATTGACATGATAGGAATTAAGTGGTATAACGGGTTTGGAGATTATGGAGGATTGTTATGACAGTATCAACAAAAGGACGTTATGCGTTACGAATCATGCTGGATTTAGCAGATCATATAGGTGAGACAATTAAACTGAAGGATATTGCTGCGAGACATGGTATATCCGAGAAAT
>JAFUKJ010000106.1 GCA_017467805.1 Lachnospiraceae bacterium | reverse complement strand
TTATTATAATGATGTGAACAAGGAGAAATGTTCGGAAATTATTATGAGTTTGCGTTTCACTACACCGCTTCCTGCTGCCATCTCCTATAGTGCAAATGGTTGTTATTTCAGCGGAAATGATACAGAAGGCAAGCTCAAGGTTCCACTCTATGAGGAAGAAATGAAATATTTCTATTCAAACTACAAGGACTACTACTATCTTCCAAAGGAGGATATTGCCATTCACAAATCAGTAGCTTCCTATGTTGACAAGGAATATCGTGAGCCCGCTCATGCATCGAACTGTTATACCCGTAAGGCTTCTGCCTACCTTCCACAGTGGGATGTAGAGTTCACTCCTTTCTTTAAGAGAGATTACCAGTCAAAAGAGTTATTCTTTGAGCTGACCGATGAGTTGAAGACTCAACGTGAAGAATTCAACAAATATGCTCTCCACGTATTACAAATGCTGGGAGTAAGCAAATCCTAGATACGTCAAAAGCCACTTCATAGCGAAGTGGCTTTCTGTTCTTATACCTTTGTATAGAAGAACGAATTCTTTCTTTCGTAATTAATTTCCTTATAATTCATAATCTGCTCTGTACTTCCAATAAAGAGGATTCCATCCTTTTTCAGTGAAGCATTAAACTTTACAAAGACCTCATCCTTAGCTTCCTCAGTAAAGTAAATCAATACATTACGACAAACAATCATATCGCAATGGTCAGGATATGGGTCCTTTAACAGATTATGCTGTTTAAATTCTACTCTGGACTTAATCTCATCGGCTATCTTATAAGAAGGACCTACCTGCGTAAAATACTTCTTCTTCAAATCATCAGGAACCGCAACAATACTCTTCTCATTATAAAGACCAAGCTTTGCCTTCTCGATTACCTGTTTATCAATATCGGTAGCAATAATCTTAATCTGATTCAAAGGAATATGACGCGACAATGCCATCACTAACGAATATGGCTCATCTCCTGTAGAACATGCCGCACTCCAAATCTTGAGATTCTTACCAAACTTGTGAATCAGTTCTGGAATAATCTCCTTATCCAAAAGATTCCACTGCTCTGGGTTACGATAAAACTCTGATACATTAATCGTAAGATAATTTACGAAATCCTCAAACACCGCTTTATCATCACGAAGTAATGCCACAAACTTATCATAGCCAACAACCTTATGCTTGCCAATCAGCGTATCTATTCGACGCTTCATCTGCTTCTCTTTATATGCGTTAAGGTCAATCTTGGTTAATGTAAATACTTCTTTCTTAAAATATTCATAATCATATGCCATAGTAACTGCCCCTTTCTCACAAACGATTCATAAGACATTTAATAACGAAAACAACTCTAGGAACTCTGAAGTTCCTAGAGTATTATTATTAACTTGTCCCTATATAGTTGTTATTTATTCCCCTATCATAGTTACATTCAATATCTACTGTTCTCGTCTATACTGATTATTCAGCATCCTGCTCTGCGATAGCTGCATCAATATCTACAGAAACAACATCTGCATCATCATCAACTGTCTCTGTAACCTCTGGAGCAAACATAGCCTTAACACTTAAGCTAATCTTCTTGCTCTCTTCATTGAAGTCAACAACCTTAGCTGTTACTTCCTGACCAACTGTTAATACATCTGAAGGCTTCTCAACATGCTCCTTAGCAATCTGAGAAACATGAAGTAATGCATCGATACCTGGCTCAAGCTCTACGAATGCACCAAAATCTGTCATTCTAGCAACCTTACCTGTTACCTCATTACCTACTGCATACTTAACTGTTGCATCCTTCCATGGGTTTGAATCATCAAACTTTAATGATAATGCAATCTTGCTACCCTCGATATCCTTAATCAATACCTTGATAGCCTCGCCAACCTTGAATGTCTTCTTAGGATTCTCAACGCGTCCCCAAGACATCTCTGAAATATGAAGTAATCCGTCTACACCACCTAAATCGATGAATGCACTGAAATCTGTTACATTCTTAACTGTACCTTCTACGATATCACCAGGCTTAATCTTAGCAAATAACTCCTTCTGAAGTTCTGCCTTCTTAGCAGCTACTAACTGCTTACGATCTCCGATGTATCTTCTTCTCTTAGGATTGTACTCGCTGATAACGAACTCAATGTCCTGTCCAGCGTACTTGCTTAAATCCTTCTCATATACGTCTGATACAAGGCTTGCTGGGATGAAGATTCTAACCTCATCAACAACAACACTTAATCCACCGTCTAATACCTGAGAAACCTTTGCTGTTAATACTTCCTTATTGTTGAAAGCTTCTTCAATTCTCTTGTTGCCTCTGTCAGCAGCAAGTCTCTTATATGTTAAAAGAACCTGACCTTCGCCATCGTTTACTTTTAACACTTTCACTTCCATTGTGTCACCAGGCTTAACGAGGGTTGTAAGGTCTACATTAGCTTCATTTGTGTACTCGTTACGTGTAAGAATACCGTCTGACTTGTAACCGATGTTAAGGATAATTTCTTCCGGCTTAACATCAATAACTGTACCTTCAATTACCTCTCCTGTATGAATAGTTTTTAATGATTCTTCTAACATTTGTTCAAAAGTTAATTCTGACATAATTTTGAACCTCCTCAATGATTTTGTTTGGGGTCGATGCCCCTGCTGTAATGCCCACTAGTTCAACAGAATTAGGTAATTCTAATTGCAAGTCTGCCAGTGTCTGTATATAATAAGTTCTCTCGCACTCACTCTTACACAACTCATATAGCTTTCTTGTATTCGAGCTATGCGCGCCACCTATTACAATCATGACGTCAACCTTCGCCGCCAATTCACTGGCTTCCTTTTGACGTTCTTCTGTCGCATTGCAAATAGTATTCGCAACAATTATATCATAACCTTTTTTTTGAAAAATTTCAACTAAATCTTGAAATTTCTTGTAGTTAAATGTCGTCTGAGAAACAATGCACAGTTTCGCACCATCAGCGCAGGCAAAATTCTCGGCTTCTTCGGCTGATTCGATTACTGTAGCAGGCGTACTTGACCAGCCTTTGATACCCTCTACCTCAGGATGCCCATCATTACCTATAATAATAATCTGACTGCCATTCTCACTTTCCTTCTGCACTATATTATGAATTCTTTTTACAAAAGGACAAGTTGCATCAATACATTCAAGTCCCTTCTTCTCAATGATGTCATATATTTCCTTGGCTACTCCATGAGAACGAATTACCACGCTTCCCTCTTCCAGTGCTTCAAGGTCTTCCTTAGTATTTAATACCTTTACACCCTTTTGCTCCAAGTCCTTTACTACTTCCTCATTATGAATAATCGGCCCATATGTGTAAATCGCTTTTCCTTTGTCCGTCTGTTCATAGACCTTTTCCACAGCCCGCTTCACACCAAAACAAAAGCCCGAAGATTTCGCTAAAATAACTTCCATGTAAATCTTACACCTTTCTTTCCCGCGCGCAAGTCTTTACCTGCGGCACGGTACACTTATCATTTATTTGCACAGCGCAATAATAGCATCTGCCACCTCTTCAATTGTCATATCAGAAGAATCTACCAAGGTTGCATCCTCTGCCTGTCTTAATGGAGAAATTTCTCGATTCATATCCCGCTCATCGCGCTCGATAATATCCTGCTCTATCTTATCAAAATCGCAGCTTTCTCCCTTTGCTGTAAGCTCATCATATCTTCTCTGCGCTCTAACCTTGCTGCTTGCAGTCAAATACACCTTAACATCTGCATTAGGTAATACGCAAGTTCCAATATCTCTGCCATCCATAACTACATTTTCTTTAGCTGCTAAGGCTCTCTGCAGCTCTACAAGCTTTTCTCTGACATCCTTATTCACGCTGCTTGCAGATGCCATATTTCCAACAGCTTCTGTTCTAATAAGTCCATTGACATTTCTTCCATTTAATAAAACAATCTGCTCGCCATTCTCATAACGAATCGTTACATCTACATTTGGACAAGCCGCGCTAATCTTCTCTGCTTCATCAGTTCGAATTCCTTCCTCTAAAAAGAACAGTGCCATTGCACGATACATTGCACCTGTATCCACATATATATAGTTCTTCTTCTTTGCGATTAACTTTGCGATTGTACTCTTTCCCGCACCTGCTGGTCCATCAATTGCTATTGCATAACTCATTTTCATCTTCCTTTTCTATTGTATTATATTTCCAAAATTTCTAAATTTTATTTATAGCATTCTGCTACTTTATTTAAGCCTCTGCTGCACTTTCACCCGCAAGCTTTCCTGTTGACCAGGCAATCTGCAGATTATAGCCGCCTGTCATGGCATCCAAATCCAACACCTCGCCAGCAAAATAAAGTCCCTTAATCAGCTTCGATTCCATAGTAGACGGATTCACCTCTGAGACATCAACGCCTCCCTTGGTAATAATCGCCTCATTATAATCACGAATTCCCGTAATCGTTAATTCCAAATGCTTAATAGTCTTTACAAAACGTTCGCGTTCTTCCTTTGTAATCTCATTAACCTTCTTATCAGGGTCTATATCTGCAAGTATCGGCATAATTGGCAACATCTTTGACGGAAATAGAGATGTAATGGCGTTCTTAAACTGCTTATTCTTATTCTCATCAAACTCACGAAGGATTCGCTTATCCAGTTGTTCCTCCGTTAATGCAGGCTTCAAATCAATGTAAAGCTTTGCTTTTTTGCCGCTTGCCTTTTTATTATGTACATAATAGCTGCTGGCACTTAGAATCAACGGTCCGCTTACTCCATAATGAGTAAATAGCATCTCTCCAAAATCCGAATAAATCTGCTTGCCCTCTGCTTCTACTGTAACCGAAACATTTCTCAACGACAATCCCTGCAGTTGCTTGCACCAATCTTCTTCTATCGAAAAAGGTACCAATGCAGGAGACAAATCTGTTACTGTATGTCCTGCACTCTTTGCAAAACGATAACCATCGCCCGTAGAACCCGTCAACACATACGAAATCCCACCAGTTGCCACGATAATTCTCTCTGCTGGAATTACCTCTTTACTCTTCAGCTTCACACCCTTTACAAAGCCTGTTTGCTGTAGCTTTTTCTTCTTGGACTTAGTCTGTTCCTCCAAAGCCTCTTCCTTGGTGCTCTCTATCACAAGGCTCTCTACTTCTCTATTCAATAGTAAATTCACACCTGCACTTCGCATCTCTTTTTCCAACGCACGAATAACATCAGATGAGTGGTCTGACTCTGGAAATACTCTCTGCCCACGTTCAATCTTCAGCTTGCAGCCTGCCGTCTCAAAGAACTGCATAACTGCCTGATTATCAAACCCATAAATTGCACTATACAGAAACTTACTATGCTCCATCACATTAGAAAACAAATCTTCCGTATCACATGCATTCGTAACATTACATCTGCCTTTTCCAGTAATAAACAATTTCTTGCCAACTTTTTCATTTTTCTCAAGCAATGTTACCTGATGCCCTGCCTTCGCTGCCACAATCGCTGCCATCATTCCAGCAGGTCCTGCGCCAATTACTACTATATTACTCATTTACTTCTTATCCTTTTCTCTTTGTAAGGATGTTACTAACAAAGACGTTTCATCCAGGAAGTTAATCTCATCCTTCTGATATACCTGATAGTTATCCCACACCTGCTCCAGTGTTTCAAGATGCTTTTTAACATCATTAGGGCGTTTTAGGCACAGCGCAACAATCATAGCATTAATCAGACTTAGTGGTGCCACCATAGAATCAACAATTGATACCATATCGCTTCTTGCCATAAGATTACATGATGAATACAAACACATTGGCGAATGAATAGTATCTGTCATCGTAATTACCTTCGCATTCCTATCATTTGCAAATTCCATCATTTTCAAAGTTCTCATAGAATATCGTGGAAAACTGATACCAATTACCACGTCCTTCTCATTCACACGAATCATCTGCTCGAACATCTCCGATGTACTCGTAGAACATACCAAATGAACATTACCGCGAATCATATTCAAATAAAACTGCATAAAACGGGCTAATGGCTCACAGCTTCTGAGTCCCACCACATATATATTTCTAGCATTCAAAATACTATCCACTGCTGTCTCAAATGCATGCGGGTCTACGTGTTCTATTGTATCGCTTATCTTCTCCATATCAGCATTTAAAACAGAGGTCAAGATCTCCGACTGTGTACTCTTTCCGTACTTTGCTCCAATCTTTTGAACTGAATTAAGCTTATTCTTTACCCAGTCTGCCAATGCATCCTGAAACTCAGGATACCCTTCATAATCCAAAGCATACGCAAAACGTACTACTGTAGACTCGCTGATACCGACTGTTTCGCCTAACTTTGCAGCCGTCATGAACGCCGCCTGTTCATAATGATCCATAATAAAAGTTGCTATCTTCTTATGTCCCTTGCTCATCTTCGCAAACTTCTCATTAATCTGGGACATAACATCAATTCTAAACTCCATGCTTCCTCACATTCTATATCTGTAACTACTTGTCTCTTCTATGTATAAACAACATATTTGTATTATTACACATTCTTATTGCTTATACACATTTCTTATAAATATCACTTAACATAACAATGGTTTCTTCATCTGTCAAATCATAATCTCCTGTTAATACCATACAAGCACAGCCATGTATAAAAATCCACATCTTCATAAATAATCCGCTTGGATTCTGGCAGCCTAACGCTACCGCCTTATTCATCTCTGCTCCGACTGCATTAGTCTGTCCATTTAACAGTTCATAAAGGCTTCTATCTCCTCTTTGCTCCGATTGAAACAAGAGCTTGAAAAGCTTTCTCTCTTCTATTGCAAAATTAATATATGCCAATCCCAAATGTACAAATGGTGTCTCTATATCAGACTCAAAGTTTGCATAATACTCTGCGAACTTCTCTGTTGCCATCTGCCATACTTCTTCCAGCAAATCATTCATGCCTGCATACACTCTGAAAATCGGTTGAGTAGAACACCCTATCTTTGCCGCCAGCTTCCTAGCTGTTACATTCTCAATGCCCTCCTCACGCGCCATCTGAAATGCCGCATCAGCTATCATACTTTTCGTTACCGACTCTTTTCTTGCCATATCTTACCCCTACCCATCTCATTTGTAAAAAACATTGATAACACTTGTTATTCTAGTTGATTATTATGTAACTGTCAAGGTGGCATACTGCACAAATGAGTGGAATGGATTAAAAAAAGGAGCATTGCTCCTTTTTTAATCCATTCCACTCATTCGTTTCAACTGTTCTCTTTGAATCTCCATTACTACTTTATTTATCTCAGGATAATATTTCACGAATTTGCATCCATGAAAATATTCCATCTTATCTGTCGGTCCAACGCGAACTACCTCTGCTTCTACCAGAATAATATTCTTTTTTGCATCTTGCCATGAGATTTTAACAGTCTGCCCTACATTCGCAGCTCTGTTTGATATAACAGATATTCCCGACTGGCTGATATCATGTACAATAACCTCTTCTGAGCGGGATGCGCCACACATCCATTGTCCTTTCCTGTGCATTACAAATCTTGCACAATCTCTACGGTTTGCAATTCCGCCTTCCAGATTACCATTTACAGTAAGAATTGGATTCTTTCCTTCATATTCAATACATGGGCTTACATTTGCAAACAAGATATCAACACCCTCTTGTCCTTCAAAACGCAAGTCAGTAGTAATACCATCTGCCTGAAAATTAATTAATGTTGTTTTATGTCTTACCGGATTCAAAATCACTCTGCCATCTTCTCTAAGCTTTATTATTTCCGACTTAAATACCAATTCGCCTTTTTTATTACGGGCAACCAACCGAACCTCTGTCCCAATCTGTACCTCGTTCAGCTTCATCTGTGTAACCTCATTTCTATTTATAATATAAACAACAAATTTTGTATACTTTTCCAGTTATAGCATAATTATATCAAACAATATTCGGTACTTCAAATAATTTTTATATAATTAGTGGAATTTTTGTTTTAAGCACTGAATCACACTGCAAATATCACGACACTTCGCACTTCACTACTCCGCCATGCAGCGAATGCTACGGCACTTCGCACTGCACTACTCCGCCATGCAGCGAATGCCACGACACTTCGCACTTCGTGCTCAGTGTTGCAGCATTCGCCCTATACATCCACATAAAAACAAGGAGGCCAGAATAAATTCCGCCTCCTTATTTCTATGCGTCTGTGCATGGCTCATTGCCTACACAGGGTATGCTCCGTTCTTTGTATCAGCCTGAGCCATATCAACCTTCTCCTGCTGAGCCTGACGATACTTGAAGAAATCTGTAGCAACCTGTGGGAATAAAGCGTATGATAATACGTCTTCATCCTGCTGCTTCCACTGCTTCATTTCTTCCTCAATCTTCTTTAACTCGTTAGGAAGCTTATCTGCTGGACGACATGTAATAACGTTCTCTAACTCTTCTGCTGAAAGAACCTTATTCTGTACATCCTTGTTGAAAGGCTTAACTGTCTGACCGTACTCACCACGTAATACAGCCTTTGTCTCCTTAGTAGCCATCTTGTATCTCTCGCCCATTAATACGTTAAATACAGCCTGTGTACCAACGATCTGTGAAGAAGGTGTTACAAGTGGTGGCTCACCAAGATCCTGTCTTACTCTTGGAATCTCCTGAAGTACTTCATAGTACTTATCCTCTGCGTTCTGTTCCTTTAACTGGCTAACCATGTTAGATAACATACCGCCTGGTACCTGGTACATCAATGTCTTGATATCTACACCAAGAACCTTTGGATTCAATAATCCGCTCTTTAAGCACTCTTCCTTGTATGGTCTGAAATGCTCAGCGATTTCAGCAAGTAAGTTCTGGTCATAACCTGTATCGTATGGTGTTCCCTTGAAGGTCTCAACCATAACTTCTGTTGCAGGCTGTGATGTACCAAGTGCAAATGGTGAAATAGCACAGTCGATTACATCAACACCAGCTTCTACTGCCTTTAAGTATGTCATAGAAGCTACACCAGATGTATAGTGTGTATGTAACTGGATTGGAAGCTTAGTAGCAGACTTCATAGCCTTAACTAACTCTTCTGCCTTATAAGGAACTAATAATCCAGCCATATCCTTGATACAGATAGAGTCAGCACCCATCTCCTCGATGTCCTTAGCCATCTTCATCCAGTAATCAAGTGTATAAGCATCTCCTAATGTATAAGAAAGTGCAATCTGAGCCTCTCCACGTCCTTCTCTCTGCTTAACAGCGTTAGCTGCATTTACAGCACACTGTAAGTTACGAAGGTCGTTGAAGCAGTCAAAAATTCTGATGATATCAATACCGTTTGCAACTGACTTCTCTACGAACTCTGTTACAACGTCATCTGCATAATGACGATATCCAAGAATATTCTGACCTCTGAAAAGCATCTGAAGCTTTGTATTCTTGACATTATCTCTAATCTTTCTTAATCTCTCCCATGGATCTTCCTTTAAGAAACGTAATGATGCATCAAATGTAGCACCACCCCAACACTCTAAGGAATGATATCCAACCTTATCCATTGTTTCAAGAATTGGGAGCATAAGCTCGGTTGGCATTCTTGTTGCTATTAAAGACTGATGAGAGTCACGAAGTACAGTTTCGGTAATCCCAACAGGTTTCTTTACGATTTCTGACATTTCCTTTTCCTCCATTTTTAAATGAATATATAAATTTAGAATACACCGAAGATGGCCATGAATGTTCCAGCTGCAACGGCTGTACCGATAACTCCGGCTACGTTAGGTCCCATAGCGTGCATGAGCAGGAAGTTTGTAGGATCTGCTTCAGAACCAACCTTCTGAGATACACGAGCTGCCATAGGTACCGCAGATACACCTGCAGAACCAATCAATGGGTTAACCTTACCCTTTGTTGCCCAACACATCAGCTTACCAAATAATACACCAGCTGCTGTACCAAATGCGAAAGCAATAAGACCTAATGCTGTAATCTTAAGAGTATCAACATTAAGGAATGCTTCTGCACTGGTAGTAGCACCTACAGATGTACCAAGTAAGATAACTACGATGTACATAAGAGCATTAGATGCTGTATCTGTAAGCTGTCTTACAACACCTGACTCTTTGAAAAGGTTACCTAACATCAACATACCAACAAGTGGAGCTGTTGTAGGAAGAATCATTGATACTACGATAGTAACAATGATTGGGAAGAGAATCTTCTCAAGCTTAGTTACAGGGCGAAGCTGTCCCATCTTAATCTTTCTCTCTTCTTCTGTTGTTAATAACTTCATAATAGGTGGCTGAATAATTGGTACCAGTGACATATATGTATATGCTGCTACCGCGATAGGTCCAAGTAATGCAGTCTGTCCAAGCTTACCAGCAAGGAAGATAGATGTAGGACCATCAGCACCACCGATGATAGATACAGCAGCTGCTGCCTTATCATTAAATCCAAGTGCAATCGCACCGAAATAAGCAATGAAAATACCAAACTGAGCTGCTGCACCAAGCAGGAAGCTCTTTGGATTCGCTATCAACGGACCAAAGTCTGTCATCGCACCTACACCCATGAAAATAAGTGATGGTAAGATTGCCCACTCGTCCAAGAGATAGAAGTAATACAGTAAACCACCAGCAGTTCCGTCTTCGCCGATTGGTGCCATAATATCAGGATAGATATTAACTAACAGCATACCAAACGAAATTGGAAGCAAGAGAAGTGGTTCATATCCTTTTGCAATAGCAAGATAAAGGAATATACATGCTACGACAATCATGATTAAATTTCCGCCAGTAATGTTAAAGAAAGCGGTCTGATGAATCAAATTGTCAAGCGTTTCAACGATATAATCCATTTTGTTGACCTCCTAAAGTAATGTTGCCTAATCGCAAAACGATTAGTTCATTGTTGCAAGAACCTGACCAGCCTCTACTGCATCACCTACTGCAACATTAATACTTGCAACAGTACCATCCTGAGGAGCTACTACAGGGATTTCCATCTTCATAGCCTCAAGAATAACTACAGGGTCACCAGCCTTAACTGCCTGTCCAACCTGTGCTTCAATCTTGAATATCTTACCTGCTGCACCAGCCTCAACCTTAACGCTTCCTGCGCTACCTGTTGCCTTTGGTGCTGCTGGAGCTGCAGGCGCTGCCTTTGGTGCTGCTACTGGAGCTACTGGTGCTGCCTTTGGAGCCGCTACTGGTGCTGCTACTGGAGCTGCGCCTGTAGATGCGCCTTCTTCTACTACTACATCATATACGTTTCCGTTAACGGTAATTGTATAATTCTTCATTTTGTTATCCTCCTAAAAATTACACTGAATTAAAATTCATAGAATTAATCTTTCTAAAATTAAGTAATATCTAAATCGCAAATAACTTAAGCTCTCTTCCACTTACTTGTATTTGCTCTTTTAATGCTTCTTACCCTGAAGCCGTCTGTGCTTGTACCTTCATAAGCGGCAATCGCTGCTGCAATAACTGCCACAAGCTCCATATCATCAGCAAGCTCTTCCTCAGCAACAACTGGTGCCACTACTACAGGAGCTGCTTCTACAGGAACTGTTGCTTCTTCCTTCTTAGCAAACTTAGCCTGCAGCTTAGGAATAATGCTCATTGCTGAAATGATAGCGATGATAATAATCAATACAACGAATACCATAGCCATACCGATTAAAGTATTCAAAGCTGCACGTATCATCAAATCACTAAAGCTTTCTTCAATATTCAATGTACATGATGACATCTCAAAGAAGATATCGTTAGAGAAAAGAATCTCTACTTCACCACTTGCATTCTCGCCTGTAATCGGTACAAGAACAACGATTTCATCACCCTTAACTTCCGCTTCCGGTTCACCAATCTCTACTACTGTACCCATAGCCTCCATACCGTCCTGGAAGGAACTGAAAGCACCACGTACAGCCTTAGGACCAGCCTCAAATGAGGTATCCTGTGTAGATTCTGTATACATAGCAGTAAACTGTTGTGCAAGCTCCATATTGTTGTAATCAGCAAGAATCTGGTCTACATCCATCTGTTCTACAACCGATAATGTCATCTCTACAACATATCCTGCCTTATACTTAGCTGCATCAACCTTGCTCTGCTGAAGTTCACTGACAGCATCCTCAGAACCACAAGCTGTAAGTCCGAGAACACAGGTAAGCATTAATAATGTTGATAAGAATTTTTTCATATTAACGTTCACCCTTTCTTAGACCGTACCATGCTTCTTAGACGGACGATCTTCTCTTTTTGTAAATAACATCTCGAATGCACCGATAACATACTTTCTTGTATCAGCAGCCTCGATAATCTGGTCTACATATCCTCTCTTAGCAGCACCTACTGCACTTGTCTGAAGTGCTGCATACTCAGCTGCCTTTTCCTTTAATACATCTGCGCCCTGTCCGTCATACATAATCTTAGCCGCAAGAGTTGCATCCATAGCACCGATTTCTGCATTTGGCCAAGCAATTGTGATGTCTGCACCGATAGCCTTAGAATTCATTGCTACATAAGCACTTCCAAGAGCCTTACCGATGATTACGTTTACCTTAGGTACTGTTGCATTCGCAAATGCATATGTAAGCTTAGCTACAGCCTTAGCAATACGCTTCTCGCTGCACATTGTAGCTTCATAGCCCTTAACATTTGTTAATGATAATACAGGAATATTGAATGCATCACAGAACTCAACGAACTCTGCTGCCTTCTCGCATCCCTTAGCTGTTAATACAGCATCAAACTTAGCTTCTACTTCGCCCTCTGCGTTATAAACCTCTGTACGGTTAGCAACGCAACCAACAGTTACACCATTTAACTTAATAAATCCTGTAACCATCTCCTGAGCATAAGCTGCCTTAACCTCAAAGAACATGTTGTTATCAGCAATATTAGAAAGAGCAATAGATGTATCGCCTACACAGTTAACTAATTCAGCACATGCTCTGTTCAAATCATCTGTACACTCATCATAGCAGCTGTCATCCTCATTATTACCAGGAAGTAAAGAAACCAACTCTCTAATCTGAGCAAAAATAGTTGCTTCATCAGCTACAACATCAACAAGACCGCTTTCCTTGCTCTGGAACTCAGCTGATGCAGTATTGCACTTATCTGCATTATTACCATCTAAGGCATTTGGAGAATTTACAAATAATTTAGCCTTAGTTGCTTCCATAAATGTAAAATCTGTTAATGTAGGCATAATAGCAAGTCCGCCGCCACAGCTTCCGAAGATAGCTGTAATCTGAGGAATTACGCCTGAGGCATAAGTCTGCTTAAGATAAATCTCACCAAAAGCGTTCATAGCATCTGTTGCCTCCTGTAATCTAAGTCCGGCAGAATCGATAAGTCCGATAACAGGTGCGCCTGTCTTCATTGCCAGATCATAGAGGCGTGTAATCTTCTTAGCATGCATCTCACCAACTGATCCGTTTAATACGGAAGCATCCTGGCTATACACATACACAAGATTACCGTTGATTACTCCATAGCCGGTTACAACACCGTCTGAAGGAGTCTCGTTCTGTTTCAGATTGAAATCTGTTGCTCTTGCTGTTACAAGCGCACCAATCTCAACGAAACTGCTTTCATCAAGTAAAGATTGAATTCTGTTACTTGCCAAAGTTGAAGTAGTACTCATTTTTTGACCTCCATTTTTATATTAAAAATTACTTTTAATAAAACATTTTTTACACAATTTAAGATTTTTTTACTTATATCCAAAATTGCGTCATTATGAGTATAACACAGTTTCACCCTCGTGCCTAGTAAAGAATTTCATTTTTTGACAAATCTATGTAAACTCTTACATCCCTATAAAACAAATACTTCCAGCACCTTCAAAAAACACCATTTAAAGTCTGCCTTTTCTACATTTTCAGCCACTTCAATGGAAATACGGCGCCATTCCTCTCCATTTAACTGATAACTTATGTAACCCACTTCCTGCCCTGCCGCAACAGGTGCCTGCAGGGCAATATCTCTATAGCATATTGCTTCTATTAACTCTCCATTTTTTAATAGAATTCCTTCCAACTGTCCCTCATCCTCTACCAGAGTCACTTCTGTATACGCCGCCTCTCCGATTTCATCGGTCTTAGCACCCTCTACAAAGATTGGGTCGAAGGCGTGGCCTGGGAGCTTAACTTCCTCAAAGCTCTGATAATAAAAATTATCCAAGCCATACTGCATCATCTCCTTTGTGTCACTCCATTTATAGTTTTTATTATTAGGCCAACCACATGCAAGTAACGCAACCACCAAGGTCTTTCCATCTCTTTCCAATGCTCCCGCATAGCAATAACCTGCCTTATTAGTAAAGCCTGTTTTTCCCGTAAGTGCTCCATCCATCATATTAAGAAATGAATTCTTGTTTGAACAGGTAAAGCTTCGACTTCCATCACCATTATGAAAGCTGTAGCTGGCTGTTCTCGTTATCTCCAGAAACTCTTCTTTATATTCAAAATCAGTTACACAAAAAGACAATATCTTTGCCAGTTCAGCCGCTGTCGTAGAATGCGCCATCTCTACAGTTTCACCATTCTCCAACACCACTTCTTCTGTAGCATCCAGCCCATTTGGTGTTATAAAATAGGTATTTTTGCATCCAAGCTCTACTGCCTTTTCATTCATCAGCTTTGCAAAGCCTTCCACCGAACCTCCAATATGCTCCGCGATTGCCACCGCTGCATCATTATAAGACTCCAGCATCAACGCGTAGTACAAATCCCCCAGCCGATACTGCTCACCTTCCTTCATATAAAGCTTCACCTTCGGGCGTGAAGCTGCATATGCTGATACTGTGACCATATCCTCAGGATTTCCATTCTCTAATGCCACCAGCAGAGTCATAATCTTCGTCGTACTTGCCATCGCCATCTGACTATCTGCATTTTTGGCATATAAAATACGCCCTGAGTCTGCATCCATCAAAACTGCAGCCTGGGCGTATAACGTCAAGCCTGTATCATCTTGTATGGTTTCTGCTGTCTCCTCCTCGGTAGCAAGTACAATTTGAGTCGGACGCACAACAAGCACCATACAAAGCAATAACATAGACCATTTTTTAATAAAAAATTTTAATCTTCTCATATTCACACTCCGCATAACTATCTACATAAAATATATGAGGAGTCTGATAGAAAAATAACCGTTTCCTATAGCACAAGCATTGTAATCGCAGTAATGATTACCAGTAGTACTACATTATATGCAGTAAACTGCTTAAAGTACACTGACTTCTGCTCAGGATATGTCTTTACAAAGAAGCGATACGAAATCAGACTTGCCATGGATGCAATCAAGGTACCAAGGCCGCCAATATTAACACCATACAGCAAGATACCATATTCCGTTGTAAAGCCTGATAAAAGCATTGCAGCAGGCACATTACTGATTACCTGGCTTGCAAGGATTCCCATCAAAAGTTCATTACCTGCAATCGCCTGCATCAAAACAGTATTCACACTGTCTATTTGCTTCATATTTCCAATAAAGATGAAAAAGCCTACAAAAGTAAGCAATAATGAATAGTCTACCTCTGCAAATAATGAACGATTCAATATCAGGATAACTACAGTGACAACCCAAAGCACTACCCAGTAGGAATATAAGTGGAACACATTTCCCATACACACAAGAAAAAGAGCCACATAAATCCAAAATCTATAGTCAGAAAAGACATTTCCCCGCTTCTGTGCCGCATCCTCTGCAAGCTGAATCGGCTGACTCTTTATCCTGCAAATGCAAATCAGTATCAGCACAAAGGATATTAAAGTTAACGGAAGCATATATAACACAAAATGTATTACATTCATTTCACTCATAGAATATAACAGTAAATTCTGAGGATTCCCTATCGGTGTCAGCATACTGCCAAGATTCGCTGCAATGGTCTCCAACACAACTACTGGAATCAATCTGTCCTCGCAGGAAATCATGCAAAAAACAGAGATTGTGAAAGGGACAAAAGTAATCAATGCCACATCATTGGTAATCAGCATACTGCTAAAAAAGCAAAGACATGTCAACACAATGGTCAAGCCTCTAAGACTGTGTACCTTACGACACATCTTTTCTCCCAAAAGTCTGAATACGCCAAGACTTTTAAAGCCTCCCACCACCAGCATCAATGCAAATAACAATACAATAACATGATAATCAATGTAATCAAAATATGCCTTACTTGGCTTTATAATAAACGAAGAAATCAACGCTAGAAGCAGTGCTATTGTCAGCACTGCCTCCTTTTTTATAAATGAAATTACTTTTCTCACGGCTTACTCCATTCTCTCTACTTCAAGAATCATAACATCCTTTGTAGCAAGGGTAATTTTCTCCCCAGCCTGATGCACGGAGTCATTCAACAGATTCTTACCGCCTTGTGGCAGTACAATATCTGTTGCTGTATCATTATGATTCAAAATGAAGAGGAACTGTCCGTTTGCATTCTCTCTCAGAGTAGCTTCGATTCCTTCAGGCGCTGTCATAACAGCCTCAATACCTTTCTCTGCACAAAGCTCTAAGAGGAACTTATCGTAAAATGCCTTGTCGGAGCGGGTTGCCACATAATATGCAGTTCCCTTTCCAAACTGATTCTTCGTAAGGACTGGCATACCTGCATAGAAATCATCCTCATAGGTACTAAGTGCCTCTGCACCCTCTAAGTGAAGCAAATCGCATAGAATCGTCGCACTATGATTTTCTCCACCATAAACAAAGTGATTACTCTGTCCCTCTATGATAGCATCCGTTTCCTCTACCCAGATACCTAAAATGTCGCGAAGTCTTGCAGGATAACCGCCAAGCACTACCAAATCATGGTCCTCTACATAGCCGCTGAAATAGGTAGTTACAAAGCTTCCGCCTTCCTTAACAAAGCTTCGAATCTTCTCATCAAAGCCATCCTTGCACATATATAAAAGAGGCGCAATTACCAAGTCATATCCGCTCAAATCATCTGTCACACCGATAATATCTACAGGAATATTTGCCTCAGCAAGACTTCTGTAATACTGCGTTACCTCCTGATGATAATTTATCAGCTTGCTTGGACCTGCCGAATACTCCGCAGCCCACCAGTTATCCCAATCAAACACAATGGCTACCTTCGCCTTTGCCTTTGCTCCGAGTGTCCTTCCTCCAAGCTTTTCAAGCTCCTCGCCAAGTGCTGTAATCTCTCTAAACACTCTGGTGTTCTCATTTCCCACATGCTCAATTACCGCACTGTGATACTTCTCGCAGGCACCAACACTTCTTCGCATCTGGAAAAACATCACTGTATCTGAACCATGTGCCACCGCCTGATAGCTCCAAAGTCTCATAACACCAGGTCTCTTTAATGAACAATATGGATGCCAGTTGGTAACACCTGGTGTCTGCTCCATTAACCAGAATGCCTGTCCCTGCTTCAAGCCTCTCATCAAATCATGGCTCATTGCAATCTGTGCAGGATATGCATTCCACTCTGGATAATTGTCCCAGCTTACAAAATCCATTTCCTTTGCCCACATCTGATAATCAAGCGGCTTATGGAAGCCCATCAGATTGGTTGTTACAGGAAGCTGTGGTGTTGCCGCCTTTAACACATCTCTCTCCAGCTTATAGCACTCTAAGATACTCTCTGACTGGAAACGCTGATAATCCAATGAAATACTTTGGAAATTGGTTCTTGTATAATCCCAGAACCACTCTTCACTCTGAAGATTTGGCACAACTACGTCATCCCAGTCGTACATGGTATGTCCCCAGAACGCAAGATTCCATACTCTGTTTAACTCTTCTATTGTCTTATATCTTTCCTTTAACCATACACGGAATGCTTTCTCACAGTTCTCACAATAGCAATTGCCACTATATTCATTGGACACATGCCATGCCACAATATTGTCAAAATCCTTATAACGCTCAGCAATCTTAGAAGCCAATGCTACCGAATACTTGCGATAGGTCGGACTGTTCGGGCAGGAATTATGTCTGCTGCCGAACTTACGTCTGATACCATTATGCTCTGTTCTAAGAACATCTGGATATTTTCTTGCCATCCATGCAGGATGTACTGCTGTTGAAGTTGCAAGACATACATTCAAATCATTATCCCTTGCCATCTTCATAATCTTATCTAACTTTGTAAAATCATATACATTCTCTGATGGCTGCAAGCTCGCCCAGCTAAATACATTCACTGTTACAGTGTCAATATGTGCAAGCTTAAACATGCGCATATCTTCTTCCCATACCTCTTCAGGCCACTGCTCTGGGTTGTAATCGCCGCCGTACAAAATCTTTTTTGGTGTCATTTCTTAATCTCCTCTATTCTAATTTCCACTTGCCTGCTGAATCCTTGTCAGGCTCTCATAATTCGCTACCGCTTGTTTACGGGCTTCACTTTGCCCCTTGGCATTCTCCATATCATATGCAAGTATCTTATCATATCCATAGCTGTCTACCTTATCCCGCATATCCTGTAATAACGCCTGATATTCCTCTTCATCCTCGGCAAATACCATATTCCATGAATTTTCCTTGATTACTCTGCTACACTGATTACGGATGGATGATAATTCTGTTGACTCCTCTGGTGCAATATAGCCACAGCCTGTCGCCACAATTATCTGATTATGCTTCTGTAAGTACTCTATCGTAGTCTCTGCCTGCATAACCTCCTGCCAATCCTCTGTCAAAGCAGTGTTTGCAAGCTCTCTAACGCTATCCCACAAATCGAAGCAGTAGTAATAGCCATTTTCATCCTTCTCGCACTGCGCTACAGGTTTGAAGTTCAACGCAGAGGTTCCAAACTCCCAGATGCCGCCACCCCATTCTTCAGGTACTTCCACATCAGACTGAAACAACGCCTTTTGACCAAACTCAGTCAAATACGGTCCATCCTCCCGCATCTCCCAGGTCAATCCCTCAGGTCCTGCTGTTGAGCCTGAAAGCTGTGCGCCATTTACACTGATTCCTTCTGCTGAATATAACCAGTTAATAAAATCCACAAGTCTTTCAGGGTCCTCTGCCTGCGAACCGATGGCAATCACATTCTGCAAATTACCCTCTGGATTGCATCCATGAGAATATACCAGCAAATCATCAATTGGCGCAAACATAAAGCCTTTTCCCTGTGCCGTTCTCTCTGCGGTATTATATGCCGACTGGCCAAGCCATGGCCATGGCGAAAAGAGTACCGCGCCATCCTGATACTTGCTAAAGCAGGCATCGTAATTCTGCGTCCTTGATGCAGGGTCTATCAATCCCATCTGATTTGCTTCAAACATCATGTGGCAGATTCTCAGATAAAGAGAATCCTCCTGCAATATATCCTGATAATCGCTTCCATCTGCCTTAGACAGCACAAAGCCATACTCATCATATCCATAAAGGCAGCATGGCTGCTTCAGGAAATTCATCATATTGTTATCCCAGTCACTGAAGAATGAAAAAGCATAGGTTTTCTCCCCTGTCTCACTGACAGGCTCAAGTTCCTGCATCTTTGCAAGCACAGGAAGCAAATCTTCTATTGTTTCCATCTTCGGATAGCCAAGCTTTGCATACAAATCCCATCGTATATAAGGACCATATACTGTTTCCGTTCCTTCGCTCGGCTCCAGTGGTGACTGCACAGATACCTCTGAAGGTATCGCATAGATTCCGTTCTGCTCAATTGTATCATTCAAATGATTTATCGCATAGGAATATTTAAGAATTTCTTTCCCTTGCAGACTGGATTCCATATTATACAACAAGCCTGCATCTACCAAATCCTGAAGTTCTCCCTGGCTGGCACCGCACAATATCAAATCTCCCAAGTTCCCCGCTGCCGAGCGCATCTCATACAAAGTATCTCCACCGCCTGATACATTGGGTGCAATGATATTCAGTTCCATATTAAACTTTTCCTTTACAATCTTAGCAAACCATCCTGACTGTATTCCCTGATAATTTGCCTGATTATCAAATACATCCACTACGATAAACTCTTCGTATGGACACTCCTCCTTGGAACCACAGCCTATTAATGTTGCTGCCAGCATCACCGCCAGCACATAAAGAAGCTTCTTTGCACTTTTCCTTCGCATCTTATTATCCAAACCTTTCCCATATTATGATGAAAGTCACTCTCTTAATTCAAAATCACACTTAACCTATGATATCTTATTGTAACACACGATTTTTTTCAACCCTATCCCCACTTTTTGCTCTAAATTGCCCTGAAAATTAGTGTTTGGACAAATTCGGGTTTGTCGGGCTGTTCCCGCTTCACTCGCCTGCTACACGACCAAACTATATTTTGTACTCAAAAGTTAGAGTTCCGAGCATAAGTGGTACTAGATGTTTTTATTTAAGTGTTCTAAGACGTACGCGACCGAGGCACATTCGCCATCCTTGGCTCAAATGCCTCTGTCGCCTTCATCCAAGCGGCGACTTGCTGTTACCTCT
>JAFUKJ010000105.1 GCA_017467805.1 Lachnospiraceae bacterium | reverse complement strand
TTGTTTCCTCTTTCATCTTGTTCTAGCTACCATTATACACAAAATAAAAAAGTAGTCACCTCTTTTTACTACATCATCTCCTACACTATACACAGTACAATTATATTTTTGTGTATCATTTACCTTTTACACCTATATTTTTACACGATACACTCTATGCACACCCCAATAGGGTACTACAGTTTACATCCAGAATCAATACATTTGGTGCCTCCATCAATACACGAAGCAGATTCAGTCGTCTCTTCTCTCCGCCTGAAAGCTTGCCAAGTGGAGAATACTGCTTGTCCGCAGGGAACAGAAATCTCTCCAGCATCACGGATGCTGAAACCGAGCCATCCACCGTCTGTACATACTCTGCCGTATTGCGAATATAATCTATGACGCGCATATTCGGGTCCATATAAGCCAGTCCCGCATCCTTATCATTACGAATCTCCTGTGCATAATAGCCAATCTTAATGGTCTGACCTGTCAGGACCTCTCCAGAATCAGGCTGTTCCATACCACAGATAATCTTCATAAGAGTAGACTTACCACATCCATTTTCACCAATAAATCCGATTCTGTCTCCCTTTAAGAAAATATAGTCAAAATGACTGATTAAGTTCTTATCTCCATAGCTCTTACAGATATCCTGAAGCTCTATCGTAGTTCTACCCATTCTGGTTGATACTGAACTGATATCCAACTGCGCATCCGATACTGGTCCCTTTTGTGTCACCAGCTCCTCATAGCGCTGAATATGTGCCTTCTGCTTCGTAGAACGCGCTCTCGCACCTCTCTGCATCCACTCAAGCTCTACTCTGAGGATGCTTTGACGCTTACGCTCCGTTGCCAATGCCATTTCCTCACGCTGCGCCTTTAACTGTAAAAAGCCAGAATAATTCGTCTGATAACTATAGGTCTTTCCTTTATCAATCTCTACAATTCTATTTGAAACACTGTCTAAGAAATATCTGTCATGCGTAATCATAACCAACGCACCTCTAAAATTCTTCAGATATTCCTCTAACCAATCCGCCATAGACGAATCCAAATGGTTGGTCGGCTCGTCCAATACCAGAACATCAGCCGTTGCAAGCAGAGTATTTGCAAGGGCAATACGCTTTCTTTGTCCTCCCGACAACACTGCTACCTTCGCATCATATTCTGTAATTCCAAGCTTTTGCAGCATGGACTTTGCTTCACTTTCAAGCGACCACTCATTATGTGTATTCAGATTCCCGTCCATAACCGCTTCGAGTACTGTCGCATTCTCAGCAAATACAGGGTTCTGTGGCAGATAACGGATTACCATATTATTCGCTCTGGTAATCTTACCCTTTTCAGGTGTCTCAATCCCTACCAGCATCTTAAGAAGTGTAGTCTTGCCCGTTCCATTGATGCCGATGATTCCTACCTTTTCTCCTTCATTTACAGAAAAGGACGCATCATCAAATAGCAATGTATCCGTATATGATTTCGTAATATTCTCGATGTTAATTAAATTCATGCTCCAACCATGCCTTTCAATTTTTTCAAACCTCAGTATAACACAACAAGCATCCGATATCTACCGAATGCTTGTTGTGTTATACTTTATTCTATATCTAGGAATCTGTTCTCTGCTGGCTAATCATCCAATCAAGAACATTATAGGTATCATCATAGTACACATATCTGATTTCGTGTCCCTTACCCTCTAACATATTCAACTCACAGTTACCACCATTCTCTGCGATTACAACTGCTGCATCCTTTACGCTAAAGCCCATACCTGTATCTTTTGTTCCATGGTAAATCTTCACAGGTACATCATTTAACACGCTACACTTAGAAGCTGTTACCGAACCGCATACAGGAACAATTGCAGAAAAATATGTCGGATTCTTAATTGCAATATTAAAGGTTCCGATTCCACCAAGGCTGGCACCTGTTAAAGAAATTCTGGAACGGTCAATATTTTCCTCTGCTACAACTGCCTCAATTAACTCCATTACAGCATCTGCCTGCTTTGTCCAGCTTGAACCTGAAGGACACTGTGGTGAAATTACAATGGCATTAGGATAAATCTTACCCTCATTAATATACTGAGGAATACCCTGAATATTCATTAATCTATCCAGATTACTACCGCATCCGTCCTTACCATGCAAATAAATAACAAGTGGCATCTTTTCATCAGTCTCATATGGCTTATATAACCAGTAACCCATATTCTTGCCGTTAGAAATCATAACTGACTTCTGTTCCATTGTATAATTCTGTGCGATTTCTTCCTCTGTCCACTCGCGCTCGACTGTTGCAGAAGCAATCATCTCATACTCATCAGAAAGCGCATCTACATATGCAGCTCTTTGGGCCTCGCTTTCAAAGCCAACTACCTCACAGCCGTATACTGCTGTAGGCTCATCGTTCTGTCCTATATTTTTAAGACTACTCGCAACAGGAACTGTCTCTTCTGTTACAGTTTCTTCTGTTACAGTTTCTTCTATCGAAGCTTCCTCTACTATGGTTTCCGCAACTGTAGTTTCCTCTACCGCTGCATTCTCTGCTATAGTATCAAATGCGATAATCTCAACCTGCTCACTAGCTTTCGCTTCCTGAACTCCTGCATGAATAGAAACAGAAGTCACAGAAACAACAGTCAGTACAAATAAGCCTGCTACAAATTTACTTACATATTTCATTATTATACCCTTTTCCAAAGTCTAATCTTGCAAGCCTTACTCCTTCAACTCACAAAATTATTACGACTTTGTTACCCTTTCTCAAGTAGTCATCCATCTGTTATATCAGTAGTACTTTCCTCCTAAGTTCTCCTGACATTTTTTACTATACTACCATTGTCTTATCAAGTCAATATTGCACGCGTACAACTTTAATGTAATTATTTTAATATTTCTTGTTAACATTTTTGTAATATTTATTCTGTCTGATAACTCCTGTTATTGTTCGGCTATTGGCATTCCAACACACTACTGCACACCAAACACCGCCACGCTTCGCGAGACGGCTTATTGGACAAAAACACCATTCTGTAAAGTATTTATTTTTTACAGAATGGTGTTTTCTATTTAGTAAGTCGCTATTCTATTTTCCTTGTATCCATAACCCATATAATGCCTGAAATATGCATTTAAATCATCTCCACAGAACGGATACAATTCTGTATTATACTCCTTATAAGCAGCTATAGAGAAATTAGGACTCGCCTGATGTCCAAGCGCGATACCATAATCAAGGAAATAATAAAGAATTTCCATCGGGTCTGTTCCCGCCTGCTCTACGACCTCAGGATGATTGGTAATGTAATACTCCAAATCAAATACATTGGCATAATGTGCAAACCAATCTGCATCTGTCGTAAACAATTCACTTACCGTATTAGACTTAAACATCTTACGCATCGCATAATAACGGTCTACTTTACGCCAGCCTCCATGGATGGACTGTGTAACTGTATGATTAATCTGTACGTCAGGATATTCAGCCTTCAACTGGTCTAACTGCTCTGTTGACAATCCACAGTGTGACACAAACAAACGCTCTAATCTGGGTTTATTCAATAGTGGTGTAATATCACTAAATCTGTTATAGCAAATATTAACATCTCTCAAATTTGCCAAATTTGCCAAAGCTGAAAAATCTGTAATTCGATTTACGAAGGTTTCAATATACTCCAGCTTCTTACAATGCGCCACGGGCGACAAATCAGCAAGTCTGTTATCTACCAGAATCAAAATACGCAGATTTGGCATATACTCTACAAAAGAAATATCCTTAATTCGATTATGTCCCAAATCCAGTGCTACCATATCCGTACAATACTTTAACTGAGCTACGTCCTCGCTATAAAGCATGGGTTCGTCATCTCTTATTCCCTTATTCGTGCAAAATGCAACCTGATCTGTCCTGACCTTCCAATAATTTTTTAAATATAGAGTCCAGACAAATTTTACATTGGGATAAGTATTTTGTAATCCTTCCATCTGCTCATTGGTTAAATTGCTCTCACATAGCTCAACTCTTGTCAAATATGGAAACTGCTGTAAAGCCGTTACAAATTTTTCATAATCATTAATCGTTGCTTTGTTATAATCAAGAGTGGTGCTTAGGTTACTAACTACCTTACCCTCTAACTCAATCCATAGCTCATCCTCTGTATTTACTGCTCCAACTACGCTAGTTCTTGGCAAAACCGCCTCTGCCTGTACTGTCTGCACAGACCAAAGTGTCGTTGTTGTAATCGCAACAATCCCGAGTGAAACTAATCTTTTGATAAATCTACTGCTCTTCATAGACAGCCACCTTCCCCTTTTCATATTCTTTCCACGGCTGTCTGAATTTATTGTCTAATATTATTTTAATTGCATATACAATTAAAGTCAATTAGCACAATTTACAATCTTGTGTTAATCCAGTTGGCTAGCACAACTTTTAATATCACAAAAGCCCGACAGCACCACAGGCGCCATCGAGCTTCATCCTCTTTACTTCTCTATTCAATTGTGATATGCTGGCTCGCCATCCAGTCCAGTACATTATACTCAGGATTATTATATACAATATCCGTGATACAATGACCTTCCTTCTCAAACATTGTAACCATCATATTACCACCTGCTTCGTTAATTACCGTCTGCGCTGTCAGCATAGATGCAGGTCTCATAGTGTCTAATGCACCGTGGAAAGACCACACAGGAATATGTGCAATTGATGTACAGTCATATGGTGTCTTAATCGTACTGCTTACAGGTACAAGACTTGCAAATACATCAGGGTACTTTAAAGCCACGCTCCATGTACCGATACCGCCAAGACTATGTCCTGTCAGACTGATACTGGTTCTGTCTACATTCTCTTCCTCACATACGATATTAATCAATTCCATAACATCGTCTGCAAGATTTGTCCAATTGGTTCCTGCAGGACACTGTGGACAAATAACAATGGCATTGACTGTCACATCGCCATCATATAAGTGCTTCGGAAGGCTTACGGTTGTAAGCTTGTTTAAATTACTTCCGCGCTCTCCAATTCCATGCATATATACAATCAATGGTAGCTCTTCTGTTGTAGAAATGGTTGGTCTGTATACCCAGTAGCCAAAATTACTTACGTTTGTTGTAGAGGCACTCTTCTGATACATAACATCCAAGCCCTCTGCAATAACGCCGTCCATAGGCTCTACTACCACAAATTCTTCTGTTACCGCTTCTCTTTCGATACTTCCTTCGATATTGCTCTCTGCTGCCGATACCTGTTGTGAGTTCAAAGCAATAAGAAATACTGCCATGCCAAGCATAGCCTTCAAATTGTTACCCAAATATTTCATTATCCTTAACTCCCATCCCGCATGACATCTCCTCTTTACCTTCCTTTCTGTCATGCGTATGTCCCAAGAATACTGATTTTGCGCCACTTTGTCAATACAGTTTTCAAGGTACAATATTCTCTTTTGTCAGTTAATAATTTCGTAACATTTATAGTACTTTAGTACGAACCCAGTATTTATCAAGGTTACAGAAATCGTCTAAATTGTTAACCAATTTGAAAAAGGTGATGAAAAAAATTTCACCACCTTAGCGTTTCTTATTATTATGTTAACTTCTAGAACTTCCTAATCTCTATGGAATCATCATCTGGAGTATTCTCCACAGTCTGAATCGTAACGTAGTAGCCAAAGCCGTCATTCACCTGCACATAGACTCTGTCCCCTGCCTTGTGTCCTATCAAGGCCTTTGCAATCGGTGACTCTATACTTATCAATCCCTTTAACGGATTGTTACGCACGGTTGTCACCAAACGGTAGGTCTCTACCATACCATCCTCTTCAAACAGAACTGTTACAGTCTTATTCAGACCAATCTCATCCTCTTTCGCATCATCCTCAATAATCTCTGCGGTCTTAATCATAAGCTCAAGGTAACGAATACGGCTTTCATTCTGATTCTTATACTTCTTTGCAGCATAATACTCAAAATTCTCGCTTAAATCGCCCTGCGCTCTGGCTTCCTTTACCGCCTCAAGTGCTTCCTTGCGGATAACCAGCTTACGATGCTCGATTTCTTCTTCCATCTTCTTAATGTCATTTCTCGTTAATCTATCGTTCATGCGTCCTCTCGTTCTGCTCTGGATGCAGCCTCGTAGAAATCGCAGATAGAACAATGTGTTTCAGCTTCGGCATGCACATGAGCTTCCATTTTTTGATTCAATCCCTTACTCTTATAAATAGCATATAATGGCAGCGCCACAAATACCATTCCTCCCAGGATATTTCCTATTGTAACAGGAATCTGGTTAGAAAAAAAGCCCCCGATTGTAAGACTTTCCTGTAGCTGCACCGAAGAAAATCCGTATAGCTCCTCTGCCTTTGCCGCATAATCCGCATTACTGCCTGCCAGTATTCCTAATGCAAGATAATACATATTCGCAACACAATGCTCAAAGCCACAGATAACAAAGGCAAAAATAGGGAAGAAAATTGCCCATGTCTTGCCCGCAATATCCTTTGCAGCAGTTGCCATCAAAGATGCCGCACATACCAGAATATTACACAAAATTCCTGAACAAACAGCAGCCCCTGATGCTACATTCGCCTTTGCGTATGCTACATTAATTGCGTATGCACCAAGCGCACCACCTGAATAATTTAAAATATCACTATAATATACCAATGCAGCAACGATTACCGAACCAATTGCATTACTTATATAAAGAATCGCCAGTGTTTTCAGCATCTTCCAGGCACTATATCTTCCATTGATAACGCCTGATATCATAAGGCAGTTGCTGGTAATCAGCTCTCCGCCCACAAAAATAATCATCATAAGTCCAACAGGGAAAATGCATCCCGCTACAAGTCTGGCTATACCTACATCTGAAATCCCGTGCATGGCAGTACTACTGGCTGCTGCACCAAATCCCACAAAGATACCTGCCATAATTCCCAATAAAACTAATTTAAAAAACGGATAGTTAACCTTCGCCTGTGCCGCTTTCATATTTGTCTCAATTACCTCTGTCGGTACTAAAAAATTCTGATTCTCCATATTTTACCCTTTTCCTTTATTCCATATATTCTAAACGCAATCTTCCTTACGAACTTCCTGCAATAGCTGTCTAAGTCTTGCTCTTGCTTCCTGTGGTGCCTTTGGATACAATCTGATTATCTCACTCATATCCTTAAAAGTATTCGTTGTATGAAAGATGCTTCTTAAAAACAAAGTCTCATTCAACTCTTTCTCCGAAGTAAAGCCTGCCGCCACTGCTACCTCATCCCTGCCGCTTAGCTTGGCATATTTCTCGCTAGCATCCTTAAACCGCTCTACGAAGGTCATATATTCCCGTAGCATCAAAAGCAGCAAATCCTCAGAAAAATACAATTCCTCATCCCTCATATCTGCATGAATCATATGAATCTCCTGAAGAATCTGGGTCATCGCGTCTCCAATTTGCAGCTCTCTTCTGTCTGTTACCTCAGGCGCATAGGTATCACACTCACCTCTAAGCCACTCTGCGGAAACCTGAAGTGCCTCTGAAAGTCCCTCCAAAATCAGCTTCTTAGAGTTATCAATCGTACCTGCCTCATATCTTTGTATTGTAGATTTGTTCACATCCAGCTTATCCGCAAGATACTGCTGTCCAAGACCAAGCTCAGTTCTTCTCTGCTTTATTCTTAATCCTATCAGTTCACACAATTCCCTATCCTGCATCTTATATACCTCCAATCAGATATGACTGCCATAACAAATCTCATATAATAACGATATGTTTTAATATAACACAAAATTTCATTTGTTGCAATACGCAACTTTATCACGCTCTAATTTTGTCGCTTTTTGCATTCTTTTTTTATTTTTCTTTATAGTAATTTAATTGTTTTTATACTTTCTTATGACTTTTATTGCAAACCACTTTTGTATATGATAATATATATAAGGTTATATAAATTTAAGGATTCATCTGTTATTTCCTATTATAATGCAGATACCGATTTATAATTTTTTCGGGTAGAATCCTAATTTAAATTAAAAAAATTGACGCATTCTGCATCAATTCAGAAAGGACATATGAATTATGGAAAACACTAAGAAAACTGGTGGCTGGCGCACCAACAAGTGGATTAGAGCTGCAATTCCTGCCTTATTACTTCACTGTAGTATCGGTACTGTATATTGCTGGTCTATCTTCAGCCAGGAAATCGCCGAGTACATCGGACACACAAAGAGCGCAACTGAGTGGGCATTCAGCTTCGCTATCTTCTTCTTAGGAATGTCAGCTGCATTCTTAGGAAATATTGTTGAGAAGGATATTCACAAGTCTTCATTAATCGCTACTATCTGCTTCGCAGTGGGTATGGCTGGTACAGGATTCTTTATTTGGTACGGTGGTTCACATCAGGGTAGCCTCGTAGCTCTTATCGGAATTTATGTATGCTATGGTTTCATCATGGGTGTTGGTCTTGGTACAGGTTATCTTTCACCAGTTAAGACACTTATGCTTTGGTTCGCAGACCGTAAGGGTCTTGCAACAGGTCTTGCTGTAGCAGGTTTTGGTGCTGCTAAGGCTATCGCAAGCCCAATTATGCAGACACTTCTTGAGAGCCTTGGCGAGAATGGTATCTGGCAGATGTTTCTTATCCTTGCTTGTGTATACTTTGTAATGATGTTCGTTGGACATTTATTATTAAAGAAGCCAGAAGGATGGCATGAGCCTTCAGGCGATGAGAAGAAGCCAAGCATCATCGAGGTTATTAAGACAAGACCTATTACAAACTACATCGGTATCTGGTTAATGTTCTACATCAATATCACATGTGGTCTTGCATTAATCTCTCAGGAGAAGGCTATTGTTAAGTGTCTTGGTCTTGCTGCTTCTGTAGGTATTATCTCTACAGTATCTGCTATCTTCAATGCAGGCGGACGTCTTGGTTTATCTGCATGGGCTGATACAATGAAGGACAGAAATACAGTTTACAAGATTATCTTCATCGTTTCTATTGCATTTACAGGACTTGTAATATTAACAGGTGGTATTGCAAACGGTAACGGTAACATAGGCTTAACAGCACTTGTACTTATCTTAATCATGGCTGTAAACGCAGGCTACGGCGGAGGCTTCTCTAACGTACCAACATTACTTTCAGATAACTATGGTATGGGAAGTATCTCAGCTCTTCACGGTATTACATTATCAGCATGGGGCTTTGCAGGTCTTACAGGTAACCAGCTTGCTACATGGATTGTTAATAACTTTGGTGAGCAGGTTGAGGTTGACGGTTACATGGTTAACCCTACAGGATACCAGACAGTACTCTATGTAACAATTGTACTTTACATTGTTGCACTTCTCATGAGCTTATTCTTCGTTAAGTCTAAGAAAGAGAACTAATATCTATACATAGAAAGCATGTGCATATTAAATGCACATGCTTTTTTTACATTACTTATTTGCTTTTTTCTTTGTAATTGTGTTCCAATACAGATAAAGAACCGCTGCTGTACCAGCAACACCTACTACCTCAATGAGCAGAGTCTGCAAAAACTGTTGTACATATAACATCTCTTTTCTCCTTTACTTCAACCTTAATTTTCTTTTCCTTTTGTATATTCAGGCAGTACATTGGCACAGCCAAAAAGAGAATACCACCTAATATATTACCTATCGTCACAGGAACCAAATTAGTAACTAAATAATTTGTGAGATTCAGGCTATCCAGCTTATCCTGAGAATAACCATATGTCTCCATTGCCAACCTTACATATTCAGAATTTCTCTTTGCAAGAAGGCCTGCCGTTATATAATACATATTAGCAACACAGTGTTCAAATCCAGCTGTAACAAAGAGCATAATTGTAAAAAATGAAGCCATTAATTTCCCTGTAACATCCTTTGCACAACCAGCCATTAATACTGCTGCACATACCAAAATGTTACATAATATCCCTGACACAATTCCCTGTTCAAATGATATATTTGTCTTTCCTATCGCAACCTTAATCGTGTATGCTCCGAGCATTCCTGCGGAATAGTCAAGCTGACCACTTAATGAAATTCCCACTGCCAGCATTGTTGCCCCTACAAAATTTCCAAAATATACAATGAATAGAACACGAATCAAATCACCAAGCTTTTGTTTCCCATCCATAACACTCATTGCAATCATACAATCGCCTGTAAACAACTCTGCTCCAAGCAAAATAACCATCATTAGTCCTACAGGAAACACAACTGCCGCCGCCAGTCTTGCTAAACCTACATCTGAAACGGTATGGGCTGCCACACTACTAGCCGCAGCTCCAAAAGCAATCATTGCCCCTGCCAGAATGGCTTTACAGAATAATTGTAAAAATGACATTTGGAACTTCACCTGAGAACCTTCTATATACTTCTCTACTGATTCTTTTGCAGATAAATAACCTTCCACTTTTTTTCTCCTCGTGCTATTTTTTTACCTCTCGTATCCTATCAAATTTTTGTTGTTTATGGAAATATAAAAAAAGAAGCATCAGTATATACCATTCCATATACTAATGCTTCTATTGCTCTAATTATATTTAGCTGATGCCACATCAACCTTCGATTCATAAATCTTATTTTGAAATAACTTATCATATTCTCCCAATTTATAATCTCTTCTATAAATCAACACATCCTTATAACGATTATTTTGCGCTTTGCAGGCTCTCTGTACCAAGTGATTCTTCTCCAGATACGAATCAGGTATAGGGGAAACCCACATATAAGTTGTGGGAACATTTGCCAGAAGGTCAAACTGACTGCCTCGTTCATAAACATAGATTGTCTTATGCATATGCTGGGTCTTTTCATTTCGCTCATTTTTGGCATGCGGAATGTCAATATCTGCATGTGTAATCTTTGTATACTCCTCTAAATCCTCTACATGCAGATTCTCCTTCTTCGCTAACGGATGACACTTTGACATAACAAGCACATACTCAAACTCCCAGATAGTCTCCTGCTCTAGTTTATTACTCTTTAGTAGACTCTTTATACTTTCTTCATCTGATAACGGATAGCGGATAATTCCCATATTATATCCTTTGTCCGCAACATTTGAAATAGTTCTTAATGTATTTGTTTCATTAATTGTAATATCCATTCCGTGCGATATTTGCAACGCGGACACAAAAGCAGTAAAACCATTTGCAATATAACTGCCTCTTGGAATAGAAATCTTGAATCTTGTACTTTCTGAATCTTCTCTTCCAGAAATTTTCTCCATTTCAGCCAGCTGCTCTGTTACCTTTTTCGCATGATACAGAAATTCCGTTCCCTTTTCAGTTACCACTACACCGCTATTTGTTCTATTGAAAATCTTATAACCTAAATCACTCTCTAAATCTCTTATTGCCTTACTTAAATTCGGTTGTGCCATAAACAAATTCTGTGATGCCTGAGAAATAGAACCTGTCTTTTCCACTTCAAGTGCATAATTTAAATACAAAGTATTCATACACTTAACCTTCTCTCTTATTATTACTCCATATATATTTTTATATATACGCCTGTATTATAGCACGACCTTTGCAAATCCGCTATATTTTATCACATTCGAGGTATATACATTTTCATATACCCATTCTTAGCTTCACTGCACACATCAGCAAATTATGCATACCCTCATATTATATTTCATATATTCCGTATCAAAAAAAGATGTCACCTATTAAAGCAACATCTTTCTTTTATTTATTATTTCACTTTTCTTGCCTGCTTATTAAGATACATCTTAGAATCCGCCTGTTGATAGCAATCATCAAAGCTTATATCTTCCGTATCCTGAGAAATATGATAACCAACACTCGCACCTAATTCATATGGAAGCTTCTGCAGATGCACATAATTTGCTAATGTAGCATTCAAACGCTCACTAAATCCACCCCAATACTCCTGATTCGTATTATAAGATATAATGAGGAACTCATCTCCCGCATATCTTATCAAAAGGTCTGACATATCCACACAGTCTCTCAACGCATCCGCCATAATACTCAATGCATTATTACCTGCAAGATGTCCGTAGGTATCATTAATATTCTTCAGTCCGTCCATATCAATCATTACCACAGTATAATTACCTGTACCGATATAACGATTCGCATAGCGCTCCTGGGCATAACGATTATATAAGCCTGTCAAAGCATCATGCATATGTAATTCATCCAGCTCTCTGATACTGTTTCTCAGAATCATTTGCCTGCGAAGATTCTCAATACTTGTACAAATGCTCTCATGCAGGATTCGATGATTATACATATCTATCGGTATATAATTATTGATAAATACTACATAGCCATACACCCTGTCATTACGATGCACAGGCATCAGAATAAATATATCCCCTGACTTTGGCGACATCGGGAACAAATCCTTCAATGCATATTCCATCCCCGAAATACGCCCCTGCTCCTTGGTATTACCGATAATTACAACCATCTCTTCATCAAAAGGATGCGCCTCATCTGTCGGTAATTCATCTACTTCATTCAAAATATATCCGATATCTCTCTTATTAAAACACATCAGGAACTCTCGTCCCTTTTGTCCTTGCATAATATTGAAGATATTATTACCAAGCTCCTGCAAAGACTCTACCGTCTCCAATGCATCATTATAGTTCATCATCAAACTAATCTGACTGCCAGCTTCTATCTTATTTAAAATGATATCCTGATAAATACCATTCTCATATTCTACATTATTTGAAACACATGCACAGCTTTGTCCGTAGAAAATCTGCCCCTCGTAATAATTTTCACGAGGTACCTCACGCCCTTCCAGCATGTCGCACAAAAGCTCACAGGCTTTTCGCGATACATATTCGTCCTGCCTGTCTATACCAGTCAGAGACGGTCTGAATCCAATACTGTTCGCACTATAGTTCAATGTACATAAAAGCATATCCTCAGGAACAGAAAGACCTCTATCCGCCATCTCCAAACACAAACCAATCGCCATTACATCATGCAAGCATATCGTCGCCTCGGCATCATCCGTACCGCGCTCCTTGAAAGTATGATACAAATCCCTGCCATTCTCTATGGAAACCCTTTGTTTAATGACACGTCTCTCTTCATAAGGAAGCCCCGCTTTTTCCAGTGAATCCTTATAAGCAGCCAATGCCTGGTCTGTAAATATATCTGCACCATAAAAGCCCACAAAATTAATCTTCGTGCAATGATGCTCAAAAATCAGATGTTCCATCAACTTTACCTGTGCTGAATAACCATCCAGAATAGAAAACGGAATATCATCGAGAATAACATTCAAACCTATCACAGGAATCCCACACTGCTTTAATCCGCTTACAAGCTCACATTCCATGTCGGGATTGCCAAGATTGCTATCTATAATACATCCATCAAAATCATGCAACTTCAATAATTCATATATCGACTTTGCACCTCTGATATATGGACTGTCACCAACATATATACCATAATTTGTAAATACATATAGTGCATAATCGCCCATGCTACTAAGTGCTTCATGAACCTCATGAACCACTCTCTTTTGTCTTTCAAAATTAGATGCACAAATGATTAATGCAATCTTTTTAACCCTTCCCATAAAATACCTCACAATAAAAGACCAATTTTAGCCCATTAAATATATTATATCCTAATTTTTCCACTTTGAGAATAGTAAAAGCGAAGTCTGGTTATCACCAGACTCCGCTTTTTTGTTTTATTATGCACCATATACTAATATAGAATAACCAAATCTGTATAATCAATTCCAGATACAGCAATTGTACCATTCTCTTCTACAATGCAGCTTGAAATCAACTCAATATCCTGAGTTAACAGGTTCTTATGATAAATATATGCAGGCTTTCCAGCATATTCCTCACCTAATAAAACTGCTGCTGCAAGCTTAACGCCAAAAATTGTATCCTTCTGAGGATTCAATACTACTGACTTAAAGTTCTGACCAAAATCCATATCCTTATCTACCAGGATATCCAAATCAAGACTTCCTGCCACCTCTGCTAAGGCTGTACTTGTTACTGCTATCGCCGCATCCTTACCATAGTGGAATCTGAAGCTTGCACCACTTGCTGCCATTTCCTTAACCACAGAAGACGGAATTGTCTTAATCGTATTCTCGCCAAGCATAATGTCTACTATCAGGCTCTGTACTCCTGCATCTGCCACACTGCCTGCAAGAGGAACGCGATTTGCCTCAGCATCCTTAATCGACTCTCTGATAACATCTCTCCAGCCTGTTACAACCGTTCCATCCATCTTAATGTATGCAGGCTCCTGCTTTGTTGAAGATGTAGGAACTACTACAGGTCTTGTAACTACTACTGGCTTTGCTACTGGAGATGGCTTAGTTTCAACACCACCATCAATTACAGGCTTGTCATCTACAGAAGGTTTTTCCTCCTCAGAAGGCTTCTCCTCTTCTGACGATGTCTCCTCTTCTGACGGTGTCTCCTCTTCTGATGGTGTCTCCTCCTCTGACGATGTCTCCTCTTCTGATGGTGTCTTCTCCTCTGACGGTGTCTCCTCCTCTGATGATGTCTCCTCTTCTGATGGCTTATCCTCAGGCTTTTCTTCTTCAGGTGTCACATCTTCCTTAAGAATTACTGTACCGCCATCTGTTGCCGCAGGAATCGTTACTACTACCTCACCATTCTCATTTGCTACAAATGTCTTGCCGCTATATAAGTCAACAAACACTTTACCTGCTTCTAATGGAAGAGTTACCTCCTTAGCCTCTGACTGATTTACATTAAAGCCTACATATAATGTCTCATCTGCATATGCTCTGCTGACAACCAGTACACCATTGCTCTCATCAAGCTTCACAGTAGCTCTGTCACCCTTTGCAAATACCTCTGAATACTCATTTCTGATATCTAACAAAGTCTCATAGTGTGTCAGCATCTCATTCTCATCATTCGCAATTGACCAATCAAAATCATAACGATTCTCCTGATATGGCCAGTTGTTTGCACCTGTCTGACCAAGCTCCTCACCATAATAGATAACAGGCTGTCCCTTTGCTGTTATCTGCAATGACGCAGCTACCTTCATCAAATCATAAGCCTTTTCTTCATCAAAGCCAAGACCGCCATTATTGGTTCCCTGCATCATACGATACATTAAACCGTCCTCATCATGGCTTCCTAAGAAGCTTCCTACTGTAGCAGTGTTATCAATCACTTCATTTCTGCTCTCTAAGAAGCTCTCAACATTGCTAAACTCGCCCTTTACAAAAGCAAGTGTCTTGTCGTTAAAATCAAAGTCAAGAATAGAATCCATCTGACCTGTTCCTAACTGACCTGCATTGGTAATTGCACCTGAACCCGCATGTTCACCAATCATCTTGAAATCAGGGTCTACAAGAGTTAATGCATTCTTGAATGCTTTCCATGTAGTATCCTCAACATGCTTTACAGTATCTACTCTAAAGTAATCAATATCATACTTGCTTACCCATGCTGTCTGCCATTCGATTAAGAGCGCTCTTACCTCGGGGTTCTCTGTTACGAAGTCAGGCAAGCCTGAAAGACCATCCTTCTGCTCATCTCCGCTAACAGTTGTACTCTTATCTCGAAGCATCTTAGTATCTTCAATATAAGTATTATTAAATTCATCCTCTGCGCCATAGCCTGCATGATTTAATACTACGTCTACCATCAGCTTCATGCCGCGCGCATGCATTGCATCAATCAACGAGCTAAGCTCTTCCTCTGTACCAAGGTGCTGATTTAAGGTTGTAAAGTCATTTGCCCAATATCCATGATAACCAGCACTATACTGACCTTCATAACCATCGCAAGCTAATACGTCCTCGATATTCTCTACAATTGGTGTAATCCAGATAGTATTCACACCAAGCTCCTGCAGGTAATCAAGCTTCGCCTCTAAGCCTGCAAGGTCACCGCCATGATACATAGAACCCATTTCGGGATTATAGGTTCCTGTGCCATATGCATCGTTATTTGCTGTATTTCCGTCAAAGAATCTGTCTGTTACTGCAAAATAAATAACAGCCTCATCCCAAGCAAAATCATCTGCCGCGCTCTGTCTAGGGGTAACAGTCACATTTGCAGTTGTCTTGTATATATTTCCATACTGGTCCTTTGCTACAACAGGAAGCTCCTTTTCGCCGACTGCAATAGAATCCTTCACAGCAATAGTTCCTGCCATAAGAGATGTATCAAGCTTGAGATTATTTGATAAACCTAATGCACTCAAATCAACATATGCTTCTGTTATTTCAATCGCATTTGTATCTTCACCTGCATCAACAGAAAGCTCCAATACTGCATTGTCATTGTAGTCAATACTTGCAGGAGTTACCTTTGCAGTAAGCTTTGCATCAAATGTGATGTATTCATATGCTGAATATGTCACACCTTCAACCTCAACAGTTTCATCATTATACTTATCAATGATAAGCTGTCCATCTACCTTGTATGCATAAGCATGCTTTCCGCTCTCAAGCTTTGCTGTATAGGTATATCTCTCGTTTGCTTCATCATAAGACATTACATACTCAGAGCCGTCTAAGACAAGCACTACCTTGCCCTCAAGAGCTTCTTCCTCATATGCCTTATATAATTTATCATCACGATATGTAAAAGTAATCTTACCATTTACTACATCTGTGGTATATCCGTTATTGTAAGGAAGATTGCCTACAACACCTGTTCCCTGCTCAAACTGAACCTTAACGATTGTCTGGTCAAGTGGAATCACTGCTGTATGGTCACCGCCATCCTTCTCAGCCCAAGCGCTGCCTTCCTCACTTCTTCTCATACAGAAAGAAATGCTCTCCTTTGTATCAACTACAGGCACAAAAGCAACCATCTTGCCATCAATCTCTTCGAAGTTCACAGTTACCTCACTGCCGTAGCCTGTGTTCCAACTGTAAATATTCCAGCCTTCATAGTCGCCAACAGGTCTGCTATACTCGATTAATACATATCTGCCTTCCTTCTCCTCTAAATCAGGAAGCTCAGTATATACAGTGCTATCTCCTTTCACAAGATAAAGCTCTGCATTCTTATCCAAAGTAGTACTGTTATCAAAGTACTTGTCTGCATCCTGCCAAGACCAGTCTGCATATGCTCTTGGAATAATATTTAAAGTAGTATAAGGAACCGATACTTCAGCCTTTAACCATGTCTTTCCATCATCTAAAGTAACTGCCTCATCAAAGAAATACTGCTGACCATTTACACCGTCAGTCCAAATCCAAAGAGAAGCTGTATCTGTACTCTGATGTGTTTCGTCACAGTAATAAATTGTGTAGTTATAGATTGCTGCAATTACATCAACATAGATATCTACACTGTAATCACCGTAGCTTGCAATCACCTTGAAATATGTGCTGCTAAAGCTTGCAGGTACTGTAATTGCGCCATCTGTAATAGTTAATACATCTGCATATGTACTTTCAATCTCGTATACAGGTGCTACACTGCTTGCGTTACCTGCCGCATCGTATAATGTAAGCTCTGCTGGCAATGTTACACTCTGTCCTGACTCTACATTCAAGGTCTTTGATACAAGCCCTGCCACATAGAATACACTATTGCCATTGCTTGTTGCCTGATTTCTGCTGTCACAGGTCCAGTTCTTCTCATCTACAACAAACTTATACTCATATTTACCAGGTGCTAAGGTCTTGGTAACAGACCAGAAGCCTGTTTCACTATTATAAGTAAGTGCATCTGCTGATGATGACCAGCCGTTCATCTCGCCAGCCAGGTTCACACTCTTAGCTGTAGGTCCATAGTAATTGAAGGTAACCTCTGTACCATTAATTACAGGACTCATTACGGATGCGTCATCCTCTGGAAGCTTTGAAATACTGAACTTAGCATCCACACAGTTCTTGTCAGCACTCTGTGTACCATTTACCTCAAAGCAATATTCATATTCACCCTGCTCAGATACTACTGCTGATAGCAGTGCTGAATGTGAGCCGTCCTTAGTCATTGCAATGCTCTGATACTCTGCCGCATCTGCTGTCTTATAGAGAAGTGTTACACTTTCATCGCCCTGTGGATAATAATAAAGCTTCGCACTTCCGTCGCTTGTATAAACTGGATTTCTCAGAATCTCCGCATTACCGTTGCTGTTTGGATTCATCGGGTCACCCTTCCAGTTACCATCTGCAACGATACCGTATTCGTAAGACTTATCAAGAGCAAGCAAAACCTCTACGCTCCAAACGCTTTCCTGCTCTGTATCTTCTGTCATGTAGTAGTACTGACTCCAGTCACTCACCCATGAACCCTTGACATAGACCTCACTATAGTCCACGCCGTCCTCTTCGTAGAACCAAAATGTTACCTTGCCATCCTCCCCAATGGTCGGGCATGTCTTGGTTACTGTTGCTACCTCATTTGCTAATACAACTGCTTCCTGCACAGGCTCTACACTAAGTACTGCTGCTTCAGTCTGTGTTTCAGTTTCTGCCTCAGTTGCAGTTTCTGTTTCAACAACCGCTGTTTCAATTACTTCCACAGTGTCTTTTTCAGCACTTTCGGTAACGGTTTCGGAAACGTTTCCAAAATCCTCATAAAAAAATGAAGACTCCGTTTCTTCTGTCTCACCTGCTAAAGTCTCAGCCATCTCAGCTTCTGCCTCACTTGACATGAACTCAACTGTCTCAAGCACTATCTCGTCTGGCATACTCTCAGATACTTCCACGACTTCCTCTGCCTGTACGCTCTCCTCCTCAGCATTCGCTGCAATCGGACAGGATGAGAAAGCAAGTGCTGCTGCCAAAATCCACGCGAACACTCTGTGTCCTACAGACTTTGCATGCAAACCCTTTTTCTTTACAACCCTCATGTTGCTCCTCCTATTTCTTTTTTCACTTGTTCAGAGATTAACTCTGAACAAATCTTAGTATACTCGAAAACGTTTTCTTGTGCAATCTGTATACAAATCAAATACTTCACAATCTTTTCGTGTACATTTTGTTATTTATTACCAAATTATGGCTGGTAAACATAATTTACCAGCCACTCTCGCTCTATTACTCTATTATTTCACCATTTACCTCTACCTGAATTGTTGTTGGATCTATTATCTTTTCGAAAGTATATTCCATCGTTATATCTCCACTACTTACTATCGTACACGAACCACTTGATGTATCACCATTCTTTACAATCTCTATGAGATTTCCATCTGCTTCAATCACTGTTAAGGTATCAATCTCTTTTCCTATACGATTCCATTTTGCACGGAGATTCATATTATCTATCTCTAGCGTCAATCCATCTGAATATAGTTCTAAATAGTCCATTGGTTGATATACTAACTCTATACTTTCAAGACTATCCTTTACTTCCTCATAAATTTCGCAATTCTTTTTCCAATTACCATCACTATCAAATTGAATATTGGCAATAATTTCATCATATTCTTCCATACTTATCACAATCAATCCCAATTCATCCTCTGGGTCCAACATCGTATATTTCAAATGATAAAACACACCTTCCTCCGTACATTGTGGCCAACTCCAAAATCCACTTAAGCCACTTCTAAAAAGAAAAAGCATCTCTTTTTCTCCTACCCAAAATCTATGTCCGTCTATTCCCTGTCCAAAAATAGGTGCTGTAAATATACTATCTGACGCCTTCACATCAGGAATCGAACCATCCTCTGCCTCTATCCTTACAGTAAGACAACCTGTTCCCATCTGCTCATCATATATGTTTCCTTCCACAATATAAATATATCCATCACGAATAATCGTCTGCTCTATCGGTGCATATACCTTTTCCACAAATTCTTTTGGTGCATCCTCGCCAAATAAAGCACGTATCAGTGCAGGATGTGTATACGCATACACCGTTCCGCTTACCATAAGAACCATACATGCAACAATTGCTGCTGCATATGACAAACGCGGTTTCATTTTATATATCCTTGTTTCTGCTCCCTGATTCAGCATTCTCTGCCTAAATTCATCACTTGGTGTAATGTCATTATAAATTGTCTTATATGTATCCGTTGTTAACATTTCGCTCATTTAACTGCTCCTCTCCTAAAAAAGACTTAAGTTTCTCCCTTGCTCTCTGCAATCTTGTCGATACCGCTGTTTCCGAGATTCCTAATTGCTTGGCTATATCTCTTGTCTTCATTTCCTCAAAATAATACAGATGTACACACTGTGCGTACTTTGGTGGCAGCTTCCTCAAAGCTATATATAGCTCCTCCTGCTCTTTTGTCCATTCCTGCTTTATCACAGGCAATTCTTCATCGGACAAGTCTACCCTGCATTTCCATGGAGAACGCCACATGCTTTTACACTTATTAGAAGTCACTCTGATAAGCCAGAACTTTGCATGCTCATCATTTTCGAACTCTCCCTTATACTTCAGTAGAGCTTCAAACACCTCCTGCGTCACATCCTCGGCATCCTGCCTGTTCCTGCATCCGCTATACGCTACTCTGTATATATCATCTAAATATAAATTGGTTAACCTTCTGTATTCTTCCAGTAACACGTCTTCCCTCCGCTCATAATTTATCTCTTGTATCTCAAGACTCTGCTTTTGCAGCTTCTTGTATGTGTTGACCAGTGCCAACACTTTTTAAAGGCCTTCACTATATACTCGCTTTACTCTTTCAAATTATCACATATTTTTGAAAAATTTTTAAGTTTTTTATGTAAAACATCTTTGCGGAATGGCGGCATGAACCATGACTATATCTGTCTAGAAGATACGAAAAAGTATACAGTAATAATAAGCTTGCTCTGGTATACTCATAGATATATTATTGAGTAACTCGGACTCGTTTTATTGCTTAAAATCCTACTAAAAATACCATTTCTTTGATTTGGTAGGATATATACAATTTTCGTATACCTAGGCGCAAGCACTTTTTATAGCTGTATTGCGAAAGATGGCTTGGTTATATACACAGATACAATGTCTTTTTCTGAGGACGAACTATAGTCATTAATGTACTTGTTTTCCCGACTAGAGTGCAAAAATTATTTGAACGGTCGGGAAAAATGCCGAGTCATTTCCGACTGGAACCACTGAATTGCTTGAGCAGTCGGAGAAAATACCGAGTCATTTCCGACTGGAACCACTAAATTGCTTGAGCAGTCGGGAAATAACTTGAGATATCCGTGGTTACCAAGAGAACTCGCATGCCGCATTCGCAACCACTTGCGCTTCCTGTCGGATTATGCTATAGTACATATTGCTGGCTCGGAGGGCAAAGCATTCGCTAGAAATGTGATGCTGGATAAGGCTACAGGCTGAAATACCTGTTTCTCTTATCTGGCTTTTTTTATGCTTGCGTGCAGTACCTAAGCGGCGCGCACATTGCTTACATTTAGGAGGTTTTTATGGAAATCAAATTATCAGACCATTTTACTTACAAAAGGCTGTTTCGTTTTGTTATTCCATCCATTGTTATGATGATTTTCACATCTATCTATGGTGTGGTGGACGGCTTCTTTGTATCAAACTATGTTGGAAAGACGGAGTTTGCCGCAGTCAACTTAATCATGCCATTTCCAATGATGCTGGGTGCCTTTGGATTCATGGTTGGAACTGGCGGAAGCGCATTGGTTTCTATGTCACTTGGTCAGGGCAAGAAAAAGGAAGCAAACGAAATCTTTTCTATGCTAATTAAAGTAACGATTATCGTCGGCATCCTCTTAACAGTTCTTGGAATTGTCTTTATAAGAGAAATCGCTTTATTACTTGGAGCTACACCTGATTTATTAGAGCATTGTGTAAGCTACGGACGCATTCTTCTGCTTTCACTTACAGCCTTTATGCTGCAGAATGTTTTTCAAAGCTTTCTTGTTACAGCAGAAAAGCCGACCTTCGGATTGGTAATCACTGTAATTGCAGGCTTAACAAATGTTGTATTGGATTTTGTTCTGATTGGAGTGTTACGCTGGGGCGTTGTCGGTGCTGCATTAGCAACCAGTATCAGCCAGATTATCGGCGGCGTGATTCCGCTCATTTATTTTCTTAGAGAAAATAACAGTGCATTGAAATTAGTTCGTTCAAAAGTGAACTATAGAATCTTAGGCAAGACCTGCTTCAATGGTTCTTCCGAGCTGATGACGAACATCTCCATGTCCATCGTAAATATGCTGTACAATCTTCAGTTAATGAACTATGCTGGCGAAGATGGCGTTGCCGCATACGGCGTTATTATGTATGTGAACTTTATCTTTATCGCAGTGTTCATCGGATATGCTGTTGGAACTGCCCCGATTATTGGTTACAACTATGGAGCAGGAAATAAGGAAGAATTGACTAATGTTTATAAGAAGAGTATTCGATTTAATGTTGGTGCAGGAATTGCGATGTGCGCTGCTGCCATTGCACTGTCTGGTGTTCTTGCAGGTATCTTCGTAAGCTACGATGCCGCACTCTTTGAAATGACCAAGAACGGTTTTATCATTTACAGCCTGTCCTTTATCGTTATGGGACTGAATATCTATGGTTCATCCTTCTTTACAGCTTTAGGAAATGGCTTGGTGTCTGCACTGATTTCATTCCTTAGAACCCTGCTGTTCCAGATAATTGCAGTATTGGTTTTACCAATTATCTTTGGCTTGAATGGTATCTGGATGGCAATTGTAGTCGCTGAGCTTATGGCATTGGTAGTAACGATTGTATTCTTAGTAACCAATAAAAAGAAATACGGATACTAAAAAAGTGACTGCCCAATAGCAATCACTTATCAAAAGCGTCGTCTTCGGATGGCGCTTTTATGCATGCGCCAGGCTTGGAATTCTTAATTTTTCCTCCGCAACTACTTCTAAGGCTTTTCCCTTTATAAAGAAAGTGCAGTCCTCCTCATGGTAATTTACGACATCATAACTCTCGCACTCCATCGGTGCAAAGCCTAATGTAACTTCTGTGATATCCTTACCAAAGAGCTTTATTACTTCATCCAACGCTGTTATTGTACTTGAAAATACATTATGAATCAACAAGCTATTCTCTTCTATTTCCGCAATGACATAGGTATCCGTAGTCTTATGATAATAAACATTTTCCTGCATGAACTTGCTCACATAGAACATGATAAGCTCATTGTTATGAACCATATCCATACTTCCATGGAAAACACTACGCTGCATGGCATCCGTTAGCTGCTTCCATACTACAGGCTTATCCATTATAATCTGCTCCAGCTGTGATTCTCCTGTAAGCGAAACCTTCTTAGAATACAAGTATTCCTCTCCTTTTACAAAGCCGAATCTTGGATAGAACTCCACTACACTGTCATTTCCAAACAGATAGATACCATCCACCTTTCCTGCATAATCTGCATCTATCTGCTCCATAATCATTCTACTCAATCCCTGATTACGATACTCCTCATCCGTCATAACCGTTCCAAGCTGCAATAAATGCTTTATCTCTCCATCAATCAACATATCCGTTTTATTTACAGACACATTCGCAACTACTTTTCCATCTATCACGATAGAATATGGGTTATAATTATCGCCCCAGAATCCGTTCTGATACCAGTCCTCAAAGTCTAGCCCGAAGGTCTTTCCTGCTAATTCATTAAAGCTATGTCTTAATGCTTCGTTATCTCTGTAATTCTTAATTACCTGATACATATTGAATCTCCTTTACAATCTCCACTACCTCAATATCTCCACCAACTAAAATCTCATTTATCGGCGGTTCGTCAGTTGACTGCTCTTCATTCTTCCAATATCTCTCTGCCAGTTTTAAATTTTCTTCTTTATCAATCGTCGCATAAAAGCACTTTGTCGCATCTCCAACAAACCTGCTGCCTGCAATCTTAAGCTTCACAATCTGGAAGGTTGGTCTGCCAAGACTTACAAAATAGTCCGCCCACTGTTCCGCCTCATGTAACGTTTCTGACACATAAAGACATCCTAGTCTTGATGGATAACTCGGATACTTTTTCTTTCGTATCTCTTCTAATGCCAACTCCCGCAAAGCTACTACCACAGGATAATCTAATTCTATTTTCTCATATTTTATCGGGTTGGTATAGATATCTTCCACAATCTCTTTTCTTTCCATTACTCTTTGGTACACACCGCTGTGCTGATACTCATCAAAAATAATATGTTGTCCCAAATGCATCGGTCTTTCGGTCACTACATGATAGCCGTAAAATGTTTCCAACATTATAAACTCCTCCTATCACACATTCATGATACCACTCCCATCCCCCCACAACCACCTCAATCTTTTTTATAATAAAGTTTGAGTCCATCCACATTTGCTATGTCCGAATTTGTGAAAATATACATTCTAATATACTCTTAGCTAATCTAGCAAAATATATTTTTAAAGTTATAATGGAAATAATAATTATCAAATTTTCTCCCCAAATGTGTGAGATTCCAAATCAAATGTTGTGTATATAGATGAAAAGGATAAAAACAGAAAGGAGGATTTTTATGGAGGATACTAAAATAGTTCAGTTGTATTGGGATAGAGACCAAAATGCTATAACTCAAACAGCGCATAAATATGGTAAATACTGCTCTTCTATTGCCAAAAATATCCTTGGCAATCATGAGGATGCAGAAGAATGTGTCAATGATACATATATGAATGCCTGGAACTCTATGCCCCCTCACAGACCTACTATGTTATCTACTTTCCTTGGGAAGATTACAAGGAACTTATCATTTAACAAATTTAAGCATACTCATGCTGACAAACGTGGCGGAAGTGTACTTCCGGCAGTATTGGACGAATTAAACGACTGTGTTTCTGGGAAAAGCAATGTTGAGAAAGAAATCGAATACAAAGAACTCATAAAAGCTATTAATGACTTTCTTGATACTCTTTCTCCCCAAAAAAGAAGCATCTTCATCTGCAGATACTGGTACACAGATAGTATATCCTCTATTGCACTTCAGCATGGCATGAAGGAAAATGCAGTATCCATGACACTCAATCGCTTAAGATTGAAACTACACAACTATTTATCAGAAAGGGAATTTGAATTATGACAAACGAAAAATTATATGAAGTAATTGGTAACATTAATGAAACGCACGTGGCAAATGCTAAAGCACAAAAGAAACACACACACAACGCATGGACTAAATGGGGAGCAATAGCAGCTTGTCTTGTACTTACCTTAGTAGCGGTACCTATGATAAAGACTCAAGAAAAGATATCGTTAACAGATGCATCTAGTGGAGTTACAGTAAAATATACGGAAGATATTCCTAATTTTTACTCTTTCGGAAAACTTGTAGCACTTTCTGAAGAAGAGTTATTTGCAAAAGATACAGAAATTTTTAAGGGAACTATTGTTAGCATAGACAATATTGTTTTAGACTTTAATGGTATTGAACAGTACAGAGCAATTGCAAAAATAACGATTGAAAATGTATACCGTGGCAGCGCTCAGATAAATAAAACCGTTTCTGTTTTATTACCCGGACCTGTTAATGAAGACTTAAAGATGGAAGATACTGAAACTGTATCTGCTATGAGAGAAGGCATGACAGGAATTTTCATGCCGATAACATATGATGAAACTTCAGTTTGGCAGATAAATGATTCAACTTTAGCACTTAAGGATATTGCGGACTATGGTTTTTCAGATGGTAGCAGATATGCATTCCTTGAGACTGATAATGGCGTTGTATTTGCAAAATCAGCTTACCCAAGCATTGCAGATGTAACAACTCTTGCTGAAATCGAAGAATATGTTATCAGAATGATTAAAAGCACTAACTAAACCTTGTTGCCCCCTATTTAAAATACTGAATAAAAACCCAAAGGCACTTTCCGCTATGTGAGAGTGCCTTTTAGTTTCTGGAATCACTTATTGAAAAGAAAATTCTCTAATAATACGCTGTATGCTCTTTACTGACAAATAATACCTTCCCGCCAGTTCCTGCATCTGCACTCCCGCCTGAAACTCATTATATATCTTCTGATTTCTGATATATAACTCCTGTCTGGTCGTGGTTCCTGTTCCCCACTCCAAACGATTCTCAGACTTTCTTGGAATATAGATATTTTGTCCATCCACATACTGTTGTATCAATTCTATCACTTCAATCGGCAGAATTTCTTCTGCTTTTATATAGCCCATGTTTGCCTCCTAAATTCATATTCTCTTAGGAATAGCATTGGCTATAACAATTATTCTTTATTGCAATAGCCAGTGCTATACAAACATAACATATCGTTTCATACGGAAAGCCCCCTTTTTTACTTATTGGCTCTATTTTACAACTGATTATTATTTCTGTCAAAAAGGGATATCACACTCATTCTTTTCAAAAAACTCTTGAATAATATTTTAAATTAACTTAGCCTTATTGATAGTATACTCGAGATATTCCGAATACACTTAATAGGAGAAACATATGAATCAAAATGAATTATTCTATCAGATGATATTTAAGCGTAAATCATTTCACTTATTCAGAGATACAGGCAATGAACAGATTACACAAAAGGAATTAGATGCAATCCAGGCAACCTATCAATCGCTAACACCACTCCTCCCTGACATTAGGACTGCCATTCGCATCGTTCCTGCTGAGGAAACCACCTGCAATCGCGGTCAGGAATACTGCATCTTACTATACAGCGAAAAGGCTGATAACTATTTACAAAATATAGGCTATCTTGGGGGACTATTAGACTTGTATCTTGCCTCACAAAATATCGGCACACTTTGGTTTGGCTTTGGTAAGACGGAATATGTAAAATATAACGATTTAGATTTTGTTATCATGATTGCTATTAAGAAAGTTCCCTCTGAGAAATTTCGCAAGGATATGTTCAAAAGCAAACGCAAGCCTTTGACAGATATTTGGGAAGGTACTCCCTACCAAGCTATCGACAATATTGTCCGTTTTACACCAAGTAGCTGTAATACTCAGCCTTGGAAAGTAATAAGCTCCGAAGATAAGCTGGAGGTCTATCGCTACAAGGAACCTAGCAAACGCGGCATGATGCCTGCACACAGAGTTACTTATTCTAATCGAATCGATATCGGTATTTTTCTGCTGTTCTTGGAACTCTGCCTACAGCATGAAAATATTAGCTATGAAAGAACGCTGCACAGTGATTCTATTGAAGGCGATGAGACTGTGATGAATTTAGTTGCCACTTATAACCTTGACACTCCCGCAATCACATGCTAAGATACTCAAGTCAAAATAAATATTGTACTGCCACCGGGTAGTTGAATGCATAGAGCATTCGTGAACATATCGTTAGGTCTTAGAAGATATGTTTGCGAATGCTTTTTAAGTATCACGCCGAAAGGACTCACACCATGAAATCAATACTACACTACTTTACCAAAACCGAACTCACACTTTGGAGCAGCTCCGTCCTGCTTATACTACTATCCTTTATCACTTTTGACAGAGCAAACTACATGACACTAGCCGCTTCCTTACTTGGCGTGACCTCTATCATCATTAATGCTAAGGGTAATCCTTTAGGACAGCTTCTCATGGTTATCTTCAGCCTGCTATATGGAATCATATCTTATTCCTTTGCTTACTATGGTGAAATGATAACCTACCTTGGCATGACTATGCCTATGGCTATCTTTGCATTGATATCATGGCTTCGACACCCTTATAACGGCAACAGGGCTGAGGTTCAGGTAAATCATATCAGCAAGAAAGAAGTAATCTTTATGTGGATTCTTACTCTATTAGTTACACTTATATTCTACTTTATACTTGCCACACTCAATACCTCTAACCTTTTACCAAGCACCCTGTCCGTTACTACAAGCTTTGTCGCAGTATACTTAACTTTCCGAAGAAGTCCTTATTTCTCTATCGCTTATGCTGCAAACGACATCATCCTAATTATTCTTTGGGTACTGGCAAGTATAGAGGACACCAGATATATCTCTGTTGCTGTTTGTTTTGTTGCATTCCTTGCAAATGATATTTATGGATTTCATAGTTGGAATAAGATGTCAAAAAGGCAAGCACAATAGTGACAGAAGTGTTGCCCTAAGGCAACTCTTCTGTCTTATATCTCCCAAACTGAAGTTTCAAGTGCTCGATAACTTGGAATTTGTTTTCCTTCACTTATATATCTTTATAAAAAACTTGATTTTCTACCCCAAACACGTCTAACATATTTTCTTTATACAAAAATCCATATTTTTTATATAACTCCCCCGCGTGCTCAGTCGCTATATATACCCTATCGTATCCTTGCTCTTTTGCCACTTTACAAGCATGCTCAATAATTTTTTTACTATATTTGTTTCCTCGATACTCAGGTCTTGTAAAAACAAATCCTATCCACGGATATAATGAGTCCTCCCTTATGCACTCTCTTTGTGTTAATGTAGCAAATGAAACCAATTTGTCATTATATTTCAAGATAAAGAGTTTACCGTTATCTCCTAGCACATTTAGAAACTCAATAGGATTTCGCAATAATTTAGACAATAATTTAGCAGCATTCCAATCACAACTTTCAATCTGGGTTATCCAATATATTTTTTTATCACTATCAAAATAATCAATTATTTCCAAACTTTCTACCTCTACAAATTCTTCTTTATCTCTTCATCCTATTCAAGTTTATCGAACTCTATAAACTCAAGACTAGTTATCTTATTACCAAAATTTCATTTTCTTGAACTATCGTTCAAGAAGCCTCTCTCTTTCCTACTCGCCCAAATCTAAAATACGGATATTTTCGACCATATGCCTCTTTTCCGCCGTATTCTGTTCTGTCCGCCAATGCAAAATACGGATATTTTTGACCATATACCTTATTTTCTCCGTATTTTCTTCTCGCCACAAACTCAAAATACGGATATTTTCAAGTATATACCTCATTTTCTCCGTATTTTCTTCTTACCACCAACTCAAAATACGGATATTTTCGACCTTACACCTCATTTTCTCCGTATTTTCTTCTTACCACCAACTCAAAATACGGATATTGTCAACCTTACACCTCATTTTCTCCGTATTTCTATCATCACTCTAACATTTTATCATAAGCAAAACAAAAAAACACCTCTCATCGAATGCACAAATTAGAACTTGTTTATTCATTCTTTAGCATACAGAGACTGTATTTAATATTTTCCTACACAAGAAAGAATGTGCTGAAAGCACATTCCGCGCCGCAAAAGCGTCGTATTTATGCGACATTTTCCTTACTTTTGCGTGTGCATCCTCGCGGAGCTACTTTTTTATGTAATAGGAATTTCCTATTACATAAAAAAGTGTTGCCCGAGGGCAACACTTTTACGCTTTCACTATATTCTGCAACCAAACACCCTTCTTCACAAGGATGAATCCAATCACACATTTAATCAAATCAATACTTAATACTAATACATATAAGGTCACAACAGGAATCGCCGTGAAGTTCGCAAGCATATAAGCAATCGGAACGCTGATACAGCATACGAATACGCTATCAAAGAAGAATGTAACAATCGTCTTACCGCCCGAGCGAAGTGTAAAATACGATGCATGAATAAATGCATTTACAGGCATGAAAATAGCTACAATACAGATAAACTGCTGTGCGAGTGCCTTCACTTCATCTGTCGTATTGTAAAGCTGTGGAAATACAGGTGACAACGCAATCAATCCCGCACCTACTACAAAGCAGCTTAATACAGAGAAGGTAATCAACTGTGCATCCTGCTCCTTGGCTTCCTTCATCTTACCTGCACCTAAAAGCTGACCAATCATAATCGCTACCGTAGAGCCAAGCGCAATATAGATAACGTTGAACAGGTTATTAATCGTATTACTAATGTTCAGCGCGGCTACTGTCGCCAATCCTCTGGTAGAGTAGCACTGTGTCAACATTGTCATACCGCAGGACCATAATATCTCATTCATCATGAGAGGCATACCCTTCTTAATGATATCGCCCATTAAAGCCTTAGGTATTCTAAACTGCTTAAAGGCATCCTCGATAAATGGATGCTTCTCCCTATGAGTATGTGTCCAGATAATAACAATCGCTGTCTCTACAAATCTGGAAATCACGGTTGCTATCGCTGCACCCACGCAGCCAAGCATCGGCGCTCCAACGTTACCAAAAATTAATATGTAATTCAAAATCAGATTCACAAATACCGCTACAACACCAGCTTTCATCGGAAGCACTGTTTCTCCCGTTTCACGCAAAGTACTCGTATAAGCATTGTTAATCGCAAACGGGAATAAGCCAATCAACATTACCGTCAAGTAATCCTTCGCATACTGCAAGGTTGCCGCCGCATCTCCTGTCTCACTCCCCTCATGCAGGAACATACTGATTAACGGCGTATTCAAGCCTAATAAAATTGCTATTCCAATAACGGCTATCGCCAGACAAATCAGTAGCTTAAAACGGAAGGTGTCTCTGACACCCTCCCTATTTCCACTTCCGTAATATTGTGCTGTAAAAATTCCCGCTCCTGAAATTCCCCCGAATATACTCAGATTGAATACGAATATCAGCTGATTCACAATCGCCACACCAGACATCTGGTCAGTTCCCATCTGACCAACCATAATGTTATCCAGTAAGCTAACAAAGTTCGTAATACCATTCTGTAATATAATCGGAATCGTTATAAAAATGACCTTTTTATAAAAATCCTTTGTTCCAAACAGTTTTCTTATGTTCATTATCCTTTAAAATCCCATCTTCTTGTAGATATCGAAGCAATCAAAGGTCGCAAAGTAATCCTTTGGAGTCTCTGCACGTCTGATTAACTCCACGTTTCCATCTTCCTTTAACAGAAGCTCTGCTGACTTGAGCTTACCATTATAATTATAACCCATTGCAAAGCCATGCGCGCCTGTATCATGAATGACAAGATAATCTCCCTTATCAATTCTTGGAAGCTGTCTGTCGATTGCAAACTTATCGTTATTCTCGCAAAGAGAACCAACTACATCATAGGTACACTCTAATGGTGCCTCCTCCTTACCAAGAACTGTAATATGATGATATGCACCATACATAGCAGGTCTCATAAGATTAACTGCACAAGCATCTACACCAATGTACTCCTTATGTGTGTGCTTCTCATGAATTGCCTTAGTAACAAGTGCACCATAAGGCGCCATCATAAAACGACCGAGCTCTGTATAGATTGCTACATCGCCCATACCTGCTGGTACAAGTACCTCTTCGTATACCTCACGAACCTTTGCACCGATTTCTCTGATGTCATTAGGCTCCTGATCAGGTCTGTAAGGAATACCGATACCGCCTGAAAGGTTGATAAACTTAATATCAGCACCTGTCTCCTTCTCTAACTGCACCGCAACCTCAAATAAGGTCTTTGCAAGTGTAGGATAGTACTCGTTTGTTACTGTATTACTTGCAAGGAACGCATGAATACCGAAGTTCTTAACACCCTTGCTCTTTAAAATCTTAAAGCCTTCGAATAACTGCTCTGTTGTAAAGCCGTACTTCGCATCACCAGGGTTATCCATAATATCTGTACTAATCTTGAATAATCCACCTGGATTAAAACGGCAGCTGATTGTCTCAGGTAATGTACCAATGGTCTGCTCCAAAAACTCAATATGTGTAATATCATCTAAGTTAATCGTAGCTCCAAGCTTATAAGCATATGCATACTCCTCCGCAGGTGTCTCATTAGAAGAGAACATGATATCCTCGCCCTTAACGCCCATCGCATTGCTCAGCATAAGCTCTGTCATAGATGAGCAGTCACAGCCACAGCCATACTCACGAAGAATATTAATCAAAAATGGGTTAGGAGTTGCCTTTACCGCAAAATACTCCTTGAAGCCTTTATTCCAAGAAAATGCTTCCTTCATAGCCTGTGCATTCTCTCTAATTCCCTTCTCATCATAGATATGAAATGGAGTCGGATAAGTCTTTACGATTTCCTCAATCTGCTCCTTCGTTACAAATGGTGTTTTTTTCATTATTTATCTCCTCCTGTTAATTCAATCAGCCTAATCTCATTTCTGAGTGCCTCTTTAAATACATTTACAAAATTCTTCTGCCCGCAATACAAACAGCTATCCGTCGCACTGCCTGACATATCTCCCGTAAGAACATACTCTGAATCGACGATTAATCGAATTTGAAGCTCATGCTCCTTCGTAATATATAAAATGCTTCCTGGAAAATCCACATGCTCTGGTGCCAGAATTACTACCTTCCTACCATCAGCAATCAGCCTCTCTAACTCCTCACGACACTTCTCCAAATACTCTGTCGGCATGGAAACATATACTCTCTGCTCCACCTGTGACAGCATGTTATGTACCTTATCCATAATATGCTTATGACTGCTAATCGTAATATAGCCTTCTGTATCTCTTCCAATCTCAGGTAGCTCTTGAGTAAGCTCTGTCTTAAGCTCCTCCAGCTGTCGAATCTTATTATTACAAAACTCCTCGACATCCACAGCAATATACTTATTGGTCTCTCCCTCTAAAAGGTACGCAGCACCTTCCTCCACCAGCCTTGCCAGTGCGCTATAAACATTCGAACGTGATATTCCTGTAAGCTTTGAAACCTCATAGCCTGACAGCTTCTCATTAGACACCAGACAAAGATAAATCGTTGCCTCCTGTCTTGTCAACGCAAAGTGCATTAATTTCTCAATAAGTAAAGATTCGTTCATATTCCTGCTCCTCAAAAAAGTGTTGCCATACAGCAACACCTTGTTAGTAGTTCATCATAGGAACACTATACTATACTTTCTTATCTGCGTCAAGGGCTAGCCGTGAATATACCGTCTTTGCACCGATACCATCCAACGCACCAATCTTACCAGTCAAAGCATTAATCACATCCTGCGGCGCATCAACGGCAACACTGATAATATTTACCTTCTTCTCACGATAGGGAATCCCCATACGCCCGATAATATACTGTCCATACTCATGCAATATATGATTCAGCTTCTCTACAGAATCCATATTCTCTACAATAATTCCAATCAATGCAATTCTTGTTTCCATATAACCTCACTATATGTTCTCAATCTGCCAGTCAATCGGTGCAATACCATTTGCCTGCAAAAACTCATTCGCCTGACTAAAATGCTTGCATCCAAAAAAGCCTCTATATGCTGATAACGGACTTGGATGCGGTGCTGTTAACACGAGCTGCTTTGGATTATTGAGCATGGAACGCTTCATCTGCGCAGGACGGCCCCATAGGAAATAAACAATTGGTCTGTCCTGTTCATTCAATGCTCTAATAACCGAGTCCGTAAACTTCTCCCAGCCCTTTCCCTGATGGGAATTTGCCTGATGCGCGCGCACTGTTAATACAGTATTCAAAAGCAACACGCCCTGGTCTGCCCACTTCTTCAGATAGCCGTTATTTGGTATGTAACAGCCACAATCCGTCTCTAATTCCTTATAGATATTCTGCAAAGATGGCGGAATATCCTTCTGTGACGGTAACACCGAAAAGGATAAGCCATGCGCCTGATTTACATTATGATAAGGGTCCTGCCCTAATAACAATACCTTTACTTCACTTAATGGTGTGAAATGAAACGCATTAAAAATATCATCTGCTGGCGGATAAATCACCTGCTGACTGTATTCCTCCTTCACAAATGTAAATAAATCCTTATAATATGGCTGTTTGAACTCATTCTCTAATGCGCCAAGCCAATCGTTGTTAATCATAGCCATAATCTTTTGCTCCTTATAATCTTACCGATATGCCACGTTCACGCAAATATTGCTTTACTTCCTTAATCTCAAGCTCCTTAAAGTGGAAAAGAGAAGCCGCAAGTGCTGCATCTGCCTTACCTGCATCCAAAGCATCATAAAAATGCTCCATCGTACCTGCACCACCTGATGCAATCACAGGAATTGACACATTCTCTGAAATAATCTTAGTCAGTTCAATATCATAACCAGCCTTTGTACCATCGCAGTCCATACTGGTAAGAAGAATCTCACCTGCACCAAGCTTATCTGCCTGCATTGCCCACTCTACTGCATCGATGCCCATATCCACACGACCACCGTTCTTATAAATATTCCAGCCGCTTCCGTCTGCTCTTCTCTTCGCATCAATGGCTACTACAACACACTGACTGCCAAACTTATCTGCCGCATCACTAATCAAACGAGGATTCATAATTGCCGCACTGTTTACAGATACCTTATCAGCACCCTCACGCAAAATCGCCTTAAAATCATCAACAGTTCTGATACCACCCCCAACTGTAAATGGGATAAATACCTTCTCGGCTACTCTTCTAACCATATCTACCACAGTTCCTCTGTTATCAGAAGAAGCTGTAATATCAAGGAATACCAGTTCGTCCGCACCAGCCTTATCATAGGCCTCTGCAATCGCAACAGGGTCTCCTGCATCTATTAAATTCACAAAATTAACGCCCTTTACCACACGTCCGTTATTCACATCCAGACATGGAATAATTCTCTTTGTATGCATACTCTCTACCTTCCTATGTTAATAAAGTTTTTCAAAATCTGTAAGCCGACATCCGAGCTCTTCTCAGGATGGAACTGACACGCAAATACATTGCTCTTCTCTACAGATGCATGAATATGTGTGGCATACTCTGTTGTTGCAACTACAATATCCTCATCTTCGGCCTGTAAATAATAGGAATGTACGAAATACACATACGAATCCTCTTTGATGCCTTCATATAAACGTCCTTTATTAGGGAACTTCAGCGAATTCCAACCGATATGTGGAACCTTCAAGCCCTGATTATCAGGGATTTTCACAATCTTACCCTTCAAAATACCAAGTCCCTCAACACCTACAGTCTCCTCACTGGACTCAAAAAGAAGCTGTAACCCGAGGCAAATTCCCAGAAAAGGAGTACCCTTGGCTACAACTTCTTTGATAATCTCTTCAAGGCCATATCTCCTAATCTTATCCATCGCATCACCAAAGGCTCCAACACCTGGCAAAATCACATGGTCCGCCGCAAGTATCTCGTCCTTATCTCTGGTAATAACTGCTTCCTCTCCTAAGGAGATTAATGCCTTCTCTACACTTTTAATATTTCCTGCATCGTAATCAATAATCGCTATCATCTAATCAACCTCATATCAATAAACTGTGATAGCAATTTGATTCTCCTGCTATTCCATATCATTGGAAACCAATTCACTATCAGTTCCCATTATAATATGATTTAACGCTTTTGTATACGAAATTTCGTCTTCATTTTGCAGAAGTTCTCGAGCATTTTCCTCTGACAGTCCATAATTTGCACTAAGAATCATCAAAATATCGGCTCTGATATCTTCTACTTCCTCGGCTACCTGATACTGTTCAGCCTCAAGATTTACATTATCATATACAGTCAGACCTTCCAGTAATGCATGCAATGCCTCAAGCTCATATCCCATCTTACTATAATTCTTATAGGAATCCAGCTTTCTTTGCATCTTCATAATTACCTTAGAACGTGCCTGCAATAATGCATCTGATTCATCCAGTTCCTCACCGTACATCTCTAAGTAGGTACCCTTATAGTTACCTGCATAGTAGGCTTTTCTACCATCCATACGGTTCGTATAGGAGTTCAGAAGCTCTGATGCTAACAGTATTCCGCCCAGAATTGAAGCTGCCATGATGGTAACTACCACATATTTCTTCTTGGAAATACGCTTCTTGCCACCCTTTTTCGCTTCCTCTTCTTCCTCGGCAGCTCTCTTTGCTTCCTTGGCCTCTTTCTTCGCCTGCTTTGCCTTATCAGCTTCTTCCTTCTTCGCCTTCTTAAGCGCCGCAGCCTCTTCTGCCTTCTGCTTCTTCTCCTCAGCCTTAGCAGCCTTTTCCTCTTCCTTCTTTTCCTTGGCAGCCTGCTTCTCAAATGCTTTCTGCTCAGCCGCCTGCTTTAATTCCTCTTCGGTTGGTTCAGACTCCCATTCCTCGGTAAGGCTTGCAAACATCTTTGCAAAAATACCATTCTTCTTTGGCTTTTCCTCTACAGAAGCATTGACATCTACCTCAGGCTTAAATATCTTTCTGCCCTTTTTCTTCTCTACCTTCTCAGCTACCACGGCGACATCCTCGGCACTCTTGGTTGCTGTCTCTGTATTTGAAGCCTTATCACTGGCATTGACCTTCTCCGCCTCTGTATCTGCCATCTGGCTTAGCATCGCCATCATATCGTCCTGTACAGGCTCATGACTGTCTGACTTAGAAAGCAAATCTCCGATTTCTGCCATATCTGCATCATCATCTAAAAGATTCAGCACATCAGCAATATCATCATCATCTGCTCCTGTCTCCTCAGACATCAAATCTGCAAGACTCTGCGTAGACTCTCCGCCACCATTTAAGCTATCAATATCCAAAGTAGTAAGGTCTATAGAATCCAAATCTAAATCAGAAATATCCACAGTCGGCTCCTCTGCCATTGCCACAGGCTCCTCAGGTATCGTAACAGCTTCTTCCAAATTAGGAAGCGGCTCTGACACCGTCTCTTCCATCACTACTGGTTCTAACGTTGGTTCCGCTACTGGCTCCTCTGGCATAGTATCCTGTACATCCATCGCAGAGGTTAACTCTGCAAAGTCAGCATCATCCAAATCCAGACTTACATTATCGAGGTCGATATTATTCAAATCAATATCATCCAAACCTAAGTCATCTAAATTGAACTCATCCGTATCATTACTTGACGATACAATCTGTGGCTCATCCACTTCAACTACAGATTCTTCAACCGCAACCTCTTCCATTGCTACAGGCTCTTCTAAGTCTGGAAGCTCCTCTATCGCTACAGGCTCCTCTAAATCTGGAAGTTCCTCCATCGCTACAGGCTCCTCTAAATCTGGAAGTTCCTCCATCGCTACAGGCTCCTCCAAATCAGGAAGTTCCTCCATCGCCACAGGCTCCTCTAAATCAGGAAGCTCCTCTATTGCTATAGGCTCTTCTAAATCAGGAAGTTCTTCTATATTTATTTCTTCTATCTCGGGAGTTGTAATAGTCTCTGTCCCGACATCTGCGATAGCTGATGTTGTATCCTCTGCTGTCTCTTCCAACATTTCCGATTCTTCAGGTTCGGTTAAGGATTTCAGTAAATTATCCAAGTAATTTTCTTCTTCAGTACTCATGATAATTCCTCCTATTTACATATTTCCCTCAATCTTTTTCGAAGCTTTAAGGCTATTATAAATTCCTCAAAAACTCCTTAGCATTCCCTTCTATACTAATTCCCTTTTCTCCCACATCTTCAGGCAACTGATATAGCGCCTGATTTATTCTAAAAAAGCTTGCTTTCTGATTATAAAATGCAATCTTTTCAAAAGGCCATCTCATGATGCCAGGCATATTCATGCCAACGCCAAGCTCTATAATACAAAGCTTTTTATTCAAGGTTAGCTGCAGCCATTTGGTATACTTCTCCCACTGCTCCAGGTAACCTTCCTCCACATAATTCTCTGCCATGATATTATTAAATACCAACGGCTTACCACAATGCTCGCACACAGGCTGCTGTAAAGCAGTCAAATCTCTTTCCTCTTCAATCCAAGCTTGAATATCCTGCATCACTTCATCAGCATCCCAAAGCTGTGTACAACACTTTGCACTACACTGTAGTTTACGATAGCCTCCACACGGGGAAACCATCTTCTCATTATTCATTCCTGCATGATAAATTCTTCCATCGATACAGGTAGTAATCAAAAAATAATTCTTATCCTGCACCAAAGCACCTAACTTCTCATAAGCCTCTAAAAGCTCCTGATTCTCGTATTGTGCAAGGTACATCTGCTCCAAATATGGTACAAGCCAGCTAAGCTGTGGATTCTTCTCAACTACCTCCAAAGCTCTTACCAGCTTCGGATAATCTCCTATCTTCGAGAAATTCTCATTGAACTCCTCGCCAACTCCAATCAATACCAAATCTGCATCTGCAATTTTTTCTTTTAAAATTTCTGTCTTACTCATTCTGCCTCCCTAGATGTCAAATATAGAGCCGGGAAAAGTTCCCGGCTCTTCAAGTCTATTATTTTGCAAGTAATTGATCAATCACACGAACCAGGTTACCGATTTCAGGCTTTGACAACTGTGCATCAGCACCTAACATCTCGCCTTTCTTTCTCATTTCTTCATTTACCAGTGATGAGAAGATAACAACCGGTATATGCTTAGTTGCATCATCACTCTTAATCAGCTTTGTAAGGCGGTGACCATCCATAAGCGGCATCTCAATATCTGTGATAACCAGTTTGATATCATCCTTCAAGGTACCCTTTACCTTCGCCTCTGCAATGATTTCCCAAGCTTCCTCACCATTCTCTGTCTTGATAACATTATCATATCCAGCTTTATGTAAAGAATCAACAATTAATTTTCTAAGTAATACAGAATCCTCTGCAATCAGAATTGGCACATCGTTCTCAGTTCTAACTCCCAATGCATCAATTTCAGTTACCTTAAGACCTGTTTCAGGGTTAATATCACTGATAATCTTCTCGAAGTCAAGAATAATAATTAACTTGCCATCAATCTTAATAATTCCTGTTGAGATACCTTCATCCGAAGTAGATACTGTTGCACCAGGCTTAATAATATCTACCCACGATACTCTATGAATACCGATTACAGCATCAACATGGAATGCGATATCCAATTTATTAAAGCTTGTAATGATAAACAAGCCCCCCTCTGCGGACTCACCTCTTTGGAGGCAGTTACGCAAATCAATTGCTGTAATCATTGCATCTCTCGGCATAAAAATTCCTTCCACACTTGGATGAGAATTTGGAACCGGTGTAACAGCCTGATATGGAATGATTTCCTTAATTTTAGCAACATTTATTCCGTAGGAATTACCATCCACAACAAATTCCAATACTTCCAATTCATTCGTTCCGTTTTCTAAGAGAATCTTTGTCTCCATATTGCCACCTCTCCGTTCTTCCTATTACAAACTCTTTGCAGAATATTAATCTATAAATAATTATAACACACATATATTTCTAATTACAATTATTTTCAGTTATTTTTTAAAAATTTATGAAATTTATCGACACTTTATTTTAGCTGCAATGCACTTCGATTCGCTCCGCACTCCATCAAGAGATTCAAGGAGGTAATTTCCTCTTCCGTAGCAGCATCTACCTCCATCACAGTTACCACATCTGTGCTTTCGCCAGCCTTTACGTCTTCGATATAAGTTGTAATATCATTCATCAAAAGTGTACTCATGGTCTTTTCAAAGCCCTGCTCATTTAAATTAACCTTCATCCTGATGCCGCTGTCAAATAAGTCGCAAGCAAGCGCTTCGTTCGACTTGTTCTCTAATTTGAAATGAATTACAAGCAGCTTCTTACCCTTCTGCGGTTGAACAGTAAATCCACTGTTACTAGAGCCGTTTGGATATTCATTACAAATTTCATAATAAGTATAACGGATTCCCAAGTCTGTAGCTTCGATTACATCTGCAAGCTCTACCTCATAAGGATTCTCCTGCAGCACTACAGTCTCTGTACTATTAATCGGAATATACTTCACATCAGGCTCTGTCTTATCTGCTCCTACATGAATATCAATCTCCGTTGTTACACTGGATTCCTCTTCCTTAGAGCTTTCTTTCTCTGCTGCTTCTTCTGTCGAAGTTTCTTCGTTTGAAGACTCTTCAATTGATGACTCTTCTATCAAAGTCTCCTCCTCAACAAGCGCCTCATCATCTGCCAGACCATATTCATAATTTGGTGAATACTTCAGCAATAATCCTGCAGCATATTCCGCCACCAGCTCTGACTGCTCTTTGGTCATATCAGGCATGTTATCCACGCACCCCGTTAACAGCAGCGCAACCATCGCTATCATTCCTAATAATTTCCCCTTTTTCACAATAAACACATCCATATGATTTTGTCTCAAGCTCCATCCTGAACTAAACACCATTTGTATAATTTACAGCACCATACTGCTGATTCATAGACTCCATAATCGCCTTTACAATTGACAAGCCTACACCGCTTCCGCCGTATTCTCTGGTGCGTGCCTTATCCACCTTATAGAACTTCTCCCAAATGTGTGGAAGTGACTCCTCAGGTATTGGCTCTCCCGTATTAAATACGCTGATTCTAACCTTTGGTCCCATGCGCGTGCATTTAATTTCGATAATCTTATCACCACCCGCATGATTTATGGCATTACTGAAATAATTTCGAATAACTTCTTCTGTCTTATATTCATCTGCCCATACATAGATTGGCGGATACTCAGCCATCTTAACAGTTACTTCATTCTGCTTCACCAGAATTTCTGCTGACTGTAGGAAGTTATTTAAAAGCTCCACGATATCGAATCTTTCCAAAGATACGATGTCATTGCCAAACTCCAGTTGATTCAAATCCAGAAGCTTCTTTACCATAACACTCATTTTATTTGCTTCATCCATGATGACATCGCAGTAAAAATCCCTGCTTTCTGTGTCATCCTGATTAATTCCCTCTTTTAGCCCCTCCGCATAGCCTTGTATCAAAGCAAGCGGTGTCTTTAATTCATGAGATACATTGGATAAGAATTCCTTACGCATCTCATCTATCTGTTCCTTTTTCTCCAAATCCTTTTGCAGCTCATTATTGGCTGTTTTTAGCTCGGAAATTGTATTTTCAAGACTTGTTGAAAGCTGATTGATATGCTCACCCAGTAAATCAATCTCGTTTTCTCCACGGCTCTCATATTTTGTCTCAAAGTTCA
>JAFUKJ010000007.1 GCA_017467805.1 Lachnospiraceae bacterium | reverse complement strand
TTTAATATCATTAAAGAACAACGTTACAGAAAAACGGAACACGGTTCTTTTAGAGATGTAAAATCAGGGGTGACCGACGAATTAAGATTGGGGGATTTTAATTCTAGGTAGATGTGTAAAAGGGGAATCTTTTCGTAATTGTGTAAGAGGCAAGTTAAAGTGTAAAAGGGGATTTGTGTAAAAGCCAATAACTTGTGTAAAAGGTTTTGTGTAAAAGAAATGTGTAAAAGGAAATTCGCAGAGAGCGAATAACATCTGAAACAGATGTTATGACAAAAGGTCAAAAGTGTAAGAGGAATTCTAAAGGGGAAATATCACGCAAGCAAATGTGTAAAGGGATTGTGTGAAAGGAATTCTAAAATGTGTAAAAGGTTCAACTTAAGAAAAGCAATATAATATTATTGCAGGGGAAACAAAAAAAGATGCCAGAGCATCTTTTTTTGTTTTGTACAGAGACGAGAATTGAATTCTCGTTTTTCTTTTATTGGTTATATTGACAAAATAGTTTTTGTATTAGTACAATTAATACAAATGATACAAAATATCATGGAGTAAGCAGAGGTGAGAGCATGGTTATTTCGATTCGGGATGGTTCAGATATACCGATTTATCAACAGATTCGTAATCAGATTGTGCTTGGTATATCGGATGGAAGATTACAGCCTGGAGAGCAGCTGCCAACGGTGCGCGCATTGGCAGAGGAGATTGGTATTAATACGATGACCGTGAGTAAGGCATATCAGATACTAAAGTCAGAAGGATATATTATCACGGATAGGCGTAGCGGTGCCAGAGTGCAAAGCTCATTTCGACGGCAGGGAGAAATGACGGCAGAGAATAAGGAGCTTTTGCGGAAGATTATTTCTGAGGCAAAGATTAGCGGTATGTCATGGGAAGTGTTTCGCGAGGAATGCGAGCGGTACTATAGTGAGGGAAATATAGTTGATGAATAAGAGACATTAGCGCAAGAGAGCAGAGGAGGAGAGAGTATGTTACTTAATGTGATTATGGCGGTTGGAATCTATCCTGTATTCGTTATTTTGTATGTGATTTTGAAGAATAACGCCAAGCCGCAGAAGGGCAGATATTTTAGTGTTACTTTTAAGAAAGAGTGGCTTGATAGTGAAGAGACGAAGAGGCAGATAGAGAACGTAAATAAGCAGTATAAGAAGGAACTTCTGATAGCTTTTTTGATTTCGATGATAGTTCCGTCAATAAGCTTCGTGATTCCTTATGTAAGTATACAGTGTACGATATGGTGCACATGGATATTTGCAGCGATTGTGATATTTTACGTTCCGTTTGTCAGGGCAAATGGAAGGCTTCGCCGATATAAGGAGGCGCAGGGATGGGCAGTGCAGATGGAAAGAGAGGTCTATGTAGAGTTAAAGTCATTAGGTCAGGTAAGACGGGTTAGTATATCGCAGTTTGTTGCTCCTTTTATCATCATATTGATTACAGTAATCAGTGGAATTGTATACCGTACAAGTGGTAAGGCTTTAACGGCAAATCCTGCAAATGAGATGTGCTTGTATGTATTTTGGATTACATTTTTACTGTGTATTGTTTTGTTTGCAGTATGCGGCATTGCAATGGATAAGAAGAATACAGATGTTATCAGTAAGGATAGTGATGTGAATCTGAATTATACCAGAGCGAAGAAAAATGTCTGGAAGAGCTTTTGGCAACAGGCTGCATGGCTGACAGCAGGATTTCAGATATTAACTGCAATTATGTTATGGTTTGACAAACAGTTTATGAGCTTTTTGATTTGGGGGACGATTGGCTATAGTGTCGCAGTGATAGCAATAAGTCTTTTACTTGCAAATAAGCTAACTAAAATTGATAAAAGCTATGAGGCGAAAAGGGATATTGATGTATCGACGGATGATGACAGATATTGGATAGGTGGCATTTTTTATTATAATCCCAATGATAAACGTTCTATGGTAGAAACCAGAATTGGAATGGGAACGACGACCAATATGGCAAGACCGCTTGGCTGGATATTGGATGTAATTGGAATCGCATCAATATTATTATGTATTGGTATGTGTACATGGGTGATGCTGGAGGAGTTTACACCGATTTCACTAAGTGCAGAGTTGATATCAGACTCTGCGAATGCGACACAGGATGCATGCATTGTTGCGGAACACTTAGGGATAGAATACAAGATATTAGTATCTGATATTAACGAGATTACCTGCATAGATGAACTGCCTGATATGTCAAAGATAAATGGAAGTGCCATGGACAATATCTACAAGGGAAAGTTCTTTGTGTCTGAGGAGGGTAGAAAGTGTCAGGTCTTTTTGAATCCGCAGAATGATATGTTCATGCGTATTCAGACAGAGGATATCATTTATTATATCAGTGGAATTGATGATGAAGAGACACAAACGGTATATGATTTAGTCATGAAGCACATATAAAGGAGGAAGAAAGATGGTAAGTGGAGTATCTATTTTTGCAATGGTTGTAACATTATTGGTTACGTTGGTGGCACCGATTGTGGTGTGGATTGTGTACACGGTAAAGAATAAAGAGAAGAAGGTTGGAGGTGCGGTTCTGCTTGGCGCAGCGGGCTTCTTTGTAATGCAGATTGTCATCAGACTGTCCATTATAAGTATGTTGTCTTTGAGTCCGTCATATATGAGCTTTGCAGCAAATCATTATGTGCTGTATTGCTTGATTTTAGCATTTACGGCGGCATTGGTAGAAGTGATTGCAAGATATGTGGTTGCGAAGATTTTAACCAAGAAGCTTACCTATGAGCATGGTATAGTAGCAGGCTTGGGACATGGCGGTATTGAGGCGATAATGCTGATAGGAATGACCTATATCAATAATCTGCTTTACAGTGTAATGATTAATACAGGCATGTATGATGTGATGGTGGAGCAGACGGCGGCGTTAGGTGTAGATACAACAGCTTTGATCACTGCCAAAGAGCAGTTAATTGGAACATCCGCGGCAGTATTTTTACTGGCTGGCTATGAGAGAGTATTGACGATAATATTGCATACAGCATTAAGCTTGCTGGTTTGCTATTTTGTAAGGCGTAAGAAGGATTTGGCAGGAATAAGCATTTGCCTTGTGATACATATGCTCGTTGATTTTGTTTCACCTGTAATCACAGGACTTGGTACATCATATCTTGGAAGTAAGATTAGTTTGACGACAAGTTATGTTTTGACCTATGTTTTCCTGACACTGGTTGCGATTGGCTCGGTGCTTGTGATTCGAAAGGTGAAGAAGAGTTGGGAATAAATAAAAGCCTTGCTGGATAAGAATTTGCTTACCTGGCAAGGCTTTTGACGTTTAATAATGCAATCTGATGTCTCCTGAATCAAGTGAACCGCCGATAGTGTCCTTGAACTTAGCTTCCTGTTCTACAGATGCCTCTGTGGCAAGGTCCATGTACTTGATGAAGATGTCTGTTACAGGAACATTCATTTCCTTGGCAATTTCTTCCATAACAGGCTTAATCTGCTCTAACTGAAAGGAAACCTTTGTCTTCTGAGGGTCGATATCTCCTAATACCTCGTTGGCATATGCATTGATGCGGTCTAATATCTTCTTGTCTTCTGCTGTTATGATATAACGTCCTTTCTATCATAAATTTAATTTATTCCATAAAATAAGCGCCAAATGCAAGTGATGCAAATGAACAGTACTTATTGTAGCACTATGCAAAGCATATTGTATCATTATGCTTTGGGAATGTCAAAAATGAGGTTGTAGTAAAGAATACTTTTTGCTACAATATGATAATGACTGGGTAGACATAAGTAGGACAGGACGAAGGAGGAAATAATATGGCATGTATTAGACCATTTAAGGCATACAGACCAGCAGTTGGCTTGGAGGATAAGATTGCAGCGCTTCCATATGATGTTTATAGCAGAGAAGAGGCTGTTGAGGTTGTAAAGGATAAGCCGTTGTCATTTTTAAATATTGACAGAGCAGAGACACAGTTTGATGCGTCAGTGGATACCTATGCAGATTGCGTATATGATAAGGCACATGAGCTGTTATGGAATATGATAAAAGAGGGTAAGTTTGTTCAGGAGGAGAAGGAGATTTATTATCTCTATGAGCTTACCATGGACGGACGTGTGCAGACAGGTATCGTTGCCTGCGCAAGCGTTGATGATTATATGAATCAGATAATTAAGAAGCATGAGAATACCAGAGCAGATAAGGAGCTTGACCGTATTCGTCATGTAGAGACCTGTGAGGCGCAGACTGGCCCTATTTTCCTTGCTTACAGAGCAAATGACGTACTTCGTGAGATTATTGCAAAGACAAAGAAGAATCAGCCAGTATATGACTTTACCTCAGAGGATGCGATTACACATAGGGTATGGTGTGTAATGGAGGATGCAGATATTCAGAGTATTCAGGAGAGCTTTGCGAAGATTGAGCAGATTTATATTGCGGACGGACATCACAGATGTGCATCTGCGGTAAAGGTAGGACTTCGTAAGAGAGAGCAGAATCCGAACTATACAGGAGCAGAAGAGTTCAATTATTTCTTATCTGTATTATTTGCGGATGAAGAGCTTATGATTATGGATTATAACCGTGTTGTAAAGGATTTGAACGGTATGTCTGAGGAGGGGTTCCTTGCAGGTGTTGAGAAGATTTATGATGTGGTTTCTAAGGCGGACGTATGCACAAAGCCTGCATGTAAGGGACAGGTTTCCATGCTGCTAGGTAATCAGTGGTACTTATTACAGGCAAAGGCTGAGTATATGGTAGCGCATCCTGTAGATGGTCTGGATGTAGCTGTATTGCAGAATAATGTACTTGCGCCTCTTTTAGGAATTGTAGACCCTAAGACAGATAAGAGAATTGATTTCGTTGGTGGAATCAGAGGAATTGCAGAGCTTGAGAAGAGAGTGCAGACAGATTGTAAGGTAGCTTTTGCAATGTATCCGACATCTATTCAGGAGCTGTTTGGAGTGGCAGATGCGAATCTTTTAATGCCTCCTAAGTCTACATGGTTTGAGCCAAAGCTTAGAAGCGGATTGTTTATTCACGATATTTCAAAGTAAAATGTTTGCAGAGTGTTGTCTGGTGGCGGCACTCTGTTGTTGAATTAGGAAAGGTGATTATATTATGTTTGAAGAGTTAGAATTAGCATTGCAAAGTCTGCCGACCAAGGCGTTAGACCTTGCAGTAAGAATTTTAATCACTGTGATTGTATTTTTGGTAGGTATGAAGCTGATAAAGCTTGTCAGAAGGATTCTTAGAAAATCACTGACACATGCGGATGCAGAGTTAGGGGTAATTCAGTTTTTGGATGCCTTTGTAAAGTACGCATTGTATGCGTTGCTTATCTTTGCGATTGCTACGAACTTCGGTTTTGATGCGACAAGTATTGTGGCGTTACTTGGTTCGGCAGGAGTTACCATTGGACTTGCATTACAGGGAAGTTTGAGCAATTTTGCAGGCGGTGTATTGATTTTGCTTCTAAAGCCATTTAAGGTAGGAGATTATATTACAGAGGACACCAATGGTAATTCAGGTACTGTAAAGGAAATCGGACTTTTCTATACGAAGCTTGCAACGGGAGACAACAAGATTGTAATCTTACCAAATGGAACTTTGGCAAACAGTTCGTTAACGAATGCTTCACAGGCAACTGTAAGAAGAGTGGATTTAACTGTCGGTATTTCTTATAATGCAGACATAGACAAAGCAAAGGCTGTGATTCGGGAAATAATTGAAACAGACCCAAAGGTTTTCAAAAACGAGGACATACTGGTATATGTGGATTCCTTGGGAAGCAGCGAGGTTGTGCTTGGTGCAAGATGCTACTGTAGCAATTCCGATTATTGGGAGGTACGTTGGCGACTCTTAGAGACTATTAAGAAATCCTTTGATGAACAGGGAATCGAGATTCCATTTCCTCAGCTTACGGTTCATATTGAACAGTAAATGGTTAACATATTATAGAAAAAGTGCTTGCCAAATTGTGCAGAAGTCACTATAATTATATTTATCGTTGTAAGGCGATAGGCTTCCGTAGCGCAGTCGGTAGCGCAACTGATTCGTAATCAGTAGGTCGAGGGTTCAAGTCCCTTCGGGAGCTTTTATAATTTTGATAGGTAAGAGCAGGATTTGATGTCCTGCTCTTTTGAATTTGTGGAGCGGAATGTGCTGATAGCACATTCTTTTTCACTAATATCTAGCATTTTAATCGCTTTTCGATGATATTCATGATTCCATATAACAGCACGGCGATGGCACACAGAATCAATATGCTTAGGATGACCAAATTCAACTGGTAGACCTGTGAACCATAGATAATGAGATAGCCTAAGCCCTGCTTTCCAGCAAGAAATTCGCCGATGATTACACCCACCAATGCCAAACCGATATTTACCTTTGAAATGGAAATAAAGGCAGGAAGACTGCCTGGAAATACTACTTTGGTAAAGGCTTGGAATTTGTTGCCGCCAAGGGTGGTAATCAGTTTGAGTCTTTCAGGGTCTGTTTGCTGGAAGGTCTGGTACAGGTTCAGGATACAACCAAAGAGTCCTACAGAGATTCCGCATAGAATAATTGTTGGGTAACCTGTTCCCATCCACACAATAATCAGAGGGGCAAGTGCAGACTTTGGCAGGCTGTTTAAAAGGATTAAAAAGGGTTCAAACATTTTGCCAACAGATGGAAAGTACCAAAAGCAGGACGCAGTGATTAGCGATAGCAGAATAATCAGCAAAAAGCTGATACCTGATTCCATTAGTGTAATGCCTATATGGTGCAACAGCTCCAGATTAAGCAGCTTATCAACAAACAGCCTGGTAATGTCTATGGGAGAACTGAAAAAGAAGGCATCAATCCATTCCTTGTCTGCTGCAATCTGCCATAACAGGAGAAAGGAGAAGAGGAAAAGGATTCGTCCCCATGTGATACCAAACTGATAGAGCTTTTTGCGTTGAAGATAATTAAGCTGTCCTTCGGAATAATGTTCGGCGCCTTTTATTTTAGGTTTCGGTATTTTCATTTTGTAATTCCCTCCATATCAGGTCAAAGTAGTCTTGAAATAATTTTGAGTCCCGTACTTTATCTCTTGTAATTCCATGTTTTTCAAATTCAATTGGAATGCACTGTTTTACGTGACACGGAGATTTTGAAAGTAATAAAATATTATCTGCCATGGCGATTGCTTCTGAAATATCATGTGTTACTAAAAGTGCGGTTTTGTTTTCTGATTTAATTATATGATGAACATCCTTGGAAACCAGAAGTCTGGTCTGATAGTCAAGAGCGCTGAAGGGCTCATCTAATAGCAGTAAATCAGGCTTTAAGGTTAAAGTACGAATCAGTGCTATGCGCTGACGCATTCCTCCTGAAAGCTCGGAGGGGAGGAGGTTTTTTGTGTGGGCAAGGTTATATTTTTCCAATAATTCGTTTGCAAAGGTTAAGTATTGGGGCGTTAGCTTGTGCTGGATTTCGAGACCGAGTATGACATTATGATAAATATCACGCCATTCAAGTAAATGGTCGTGCTGAAGCATATAGCCGATTTTGGGTGCTGCAAAGTCGTCTGAATAAAGTGTAATAAAGCCTGCTGTAGGTGAAAGCAGTCCCGCGATTAGAGATAATATGGTTGATTTGCCACAGCCGCTAGGACCTACGATAGCGGTAAAGCTGCCTTTTTCAATGGTAAAATCCATATTATCCATGACGGATACTTCGCCTGTGTCTGAGTAGTAGGAGTACGCAACCTGGTCGAGCTTTAGTATAACTGACATATAAGAAAACTCCTTTCGTAAGTTCTTGTATGATATTCTATGTATAAATATGGTAAATGTGATACAAAATAGTTTAAAATTACGAGGAAAATTGACACTTTTCGCATATTTATGCATAATTAAAATCTCGTTCTTGCCTATATACGAAACTTGTGTTAAATTTATTTATGATTATACAAACTGACAATATTAAGTGGAGGTGCACTCAGATGGCACAGCTTTGGGGTGGTCGTTTTACTAAGGAAACGGACAAACTGGTATATAATTTTAATGCGTCAATTTCTTTTGATCAGAAGTTTTATGTACAGGATATTGAAGGCAGCATGGCGCATGTGAAGATGCTTGCTAAGCAGGGGATTCTGACAGAGGCTGAGAGAGAGCAGATTCTTGCAGGCTTAGAAGGTATTTTGAAGGATGTTAACGAAGGAAGACTTGAGATTACAGATGAGTATGAGGATATTCATAGCTTTGTAGAGGCGAATCTGATTGACAGAATCGGTGATGCAGGTAAGAAGCTTCATACAGGTAGAAGCCGTAATGATCAGGTAGCCCTTGATATGAAGCTTTATACAAGACATGAGGTAGTGGAGATTAACGAGTTGTTAAAGGGCTTGCTTGAGAGTATTCTTCATATTATGGAGAATAACCTTGAGACCTATATGCCTGGCTTTACACATCTTCAGAAGGCACAGCCGATTACATTGGCACATCATATGGGTGCTTATTTCGAGATGTTTAAGCGTGACAGACTTCGTTTGGATGATATTTATAAGCGTATGAATTACTGTCCGTTAGGTTCAGGTGCTTTAGCAGGAACTACTTATCCATTGGACAGAGCTTATACAGCCCAGCTTCTTGATTTCTATGGTCCGACACTTAACAGTATGGATTCGGTTGCAGACAGAGATTATGTGATTGAGCTTTTATCAGCGCTTTCTACAATTATGATGCACTTAAGCCGTTTCTGTGAGGAGATTATTATTTGGAACTCTAACGAATATCGTTTCGTTGAGATAGATGATGCTTATTCAACAGGTAGTAGTATTATGCCACAGAAGAAGAATCCTGATATTGCAGAGCTTGTTCGTGGTAAGACAGGACGTGTATATGGTGCGTTGATGTCCATTTTAACTACCATGAAGGGTATCCCACTTGCATATAATAAGGATATGCAGGAAGATAAGGAGCTGACCTTTGATGCGATTGATACTGTAAAGGGTTGTATTGCTTTATTTGATGGCATGCTTAAGACCTTGAAGTTCAATGAAGATGTGATGAAGGTTAGTGCCATGAAGGGCTTTACGAATGCTACAGATGCAGCTGACTATCTGGTAAATCATGGCGTTCCTTTCAGAGATGCACATGGTATTATCGGTAGACTTGTGTTATTTTGTATCGAGAAGGATAAGGCGATTGATGAGTTGTCGCTTTCTGAGCTTCAGGAGATTAGTCCTGTATTTGGCGAGGATATCTATGATGCAGTAAGTCTTGAGACTTGTGTGAATAAGCGAATGACAATCGGTGCTCCAGGACCAGATGCCATGAGAGAGGTTATTGCACTTCATAAAGCTTATTTAAGCGAGAATTAATTGGTAACAGGCACGGTGAAGTTTTGCGTGCTTAGGTCGTAAGACCATGATAAAGAAGATATATTAAGAAATGAGGAAATGAAAAATGAGTGAAAAATTAAGAGTTGGTATCCTTGGTGGTACTGGTATGGTTGGACAGAGATTTATCTCTTTATTAGAGAATCATCCATGGTTTGAGGTAACTACAATTGCAGCAAGCCCACGTTCAGCTGGAAAGACATACGCAGAAGCAGTTGGTGACAGATGGAAGATGACTACTCCAATGCCAGAGGCTGTTAAGAACATTATCGTTATGAACGTTAATGAGGTTGAGAAGGTTGCTGCTGAGGTTGATTTCGTATTCTCAGCTGTAGATATGACAAAGGATGAGATTAAGAAGATTGAGGAAGATTACGCTAAGACAGAGACACCTGTTGTAAGTAACAACTCAGCTCATAGATGGACACCAGACGTTCCTATGGTTGTTCCGGAGATTAACCCAGATCATATGAAGGTTATTGATTTCCAGAAGAAGCGTCTTGGTACAACAAGAGGATTCGTAGCAGTTAAGCCTAACTGTTCTATCCAGAGCTACGCTCCTGTATTAACAGCATGGAAGGAGTTCGAGCCATACGAGGTTGTTGCTACAACATATCAGGCTATCTCAGGTGCTGGTAAGACCTTCAAGGATTGGCCAGAGATGGTAGAGAACATCATCCCATACATCGGTGGTGAGGAAGAGAAGAGTGAGAAGGAGCCTCTTAGAATCTGGGGCGAGATTAAGGATGGCGTTATCGAGCCAGCTACTTCTCCTGTAATCACATGTCAGTGTATCCGTGTTCCTGTATTAAACGGACATACAGCAGCTGTATTTGTTAAGTTCAGAAAGAAACCTACAAAGGAGCAGTTAATCGAGAAGTTAGTTAACTTCAAGGGTGCTCCACAGGAGTTACAGCTTCCTAGCGCTCCAAAGCAGTTCATCCAGTATCTTGAGGAGGATAACAGACCTCAGGTTAACTTAGATGTTAACTACGAGAATGGTATGGGTGTATCTGTAGGACGTATCCGTGAGGATCATGTATATGATTGGAAGTTCGTTGGCCTTTCACACAACACTGTAAGAGGTGCTGCAGGTGGTGCGGTTCTTTGTGCAGAGTTATTAAAGGCTCAGGGATATATCACAAAGAAATAAATTTCTTCAAAATAAAATTTTTTAGAAGTAAATAATGGCGCGATTTAGCGAGAAAAGAGCAGTACCTGGTGACTGCTCTTTTTTACATAAGGGTAGTAACAGGTTCTATTTGAGGGAGAGAGCGAATGAATCAGACAGAAATTGATATCCTGAATTTGGAGAACAGGATTCTAAAGGACAGAGGAGATTTAAATAATTTAATCTATCAGTGTCGGATGAATGAAACATCAGATGCGTTGATGGAGATAAAGCTTCGTGAGATGAAGCGGGAATTGGACAGTGTAGGAGAGCAGCTTGCATGGCTGAAGGAGCAGGCAGGTGCGAAGACTCAGGAAGAGGCAATTCCTGTAGTGGCGATGAAGGCTGAACCTGTTCAGAATGTGAAGATTGAGGAAAGACTGATACAGGAAAGACCTGTTCAGGCAAGGGCTATGCAACCTGATAATCATATTCGCAAGGCAAAGGACATGGAAAGTGTTATCGGAAAGTCGTGGATGGGTGTGATTGCTTCTGTTTTGATTTTTATCAGTATTATTATGTTTGCCACGTTGCTATTGCCTGTACTTACAGATACGATAAAGATGATAGTAATGTATGGCGTGAGTATTGCGGCTACAGCTTTTGGTTTGTTTAAGCTTGGAAAAGATGACAAGAAACCGTTTTATTTAGCGGTAAGCGGATGTGGCGTTGGTGCGATTTATATTTCACTGATTTTGACAAATTTCTATTTTAAGGCAATAGGTGATATTGTATTATATCTTTTAATTGCAATTTGGGCTATTTTTGTCTGTGCTTTGAGTAAGCAAAGGAGTGTGCTGTTTCAAGTAATTGGACAGTGTGGAATTTTAATTGCGGTAATCTTTGGAAGTGTTTTGTGTGATGCGACAAATGATGGTACAAAGTTTGTGATTCTGGTGTTCTTCTATTTGATTACTTCTTTGATTTTTATGTGTACTCATTACCAAAGAGAACTTAGCGGTAATTTGATTTCTTTACTAATTAATCATGTGAATGCATGGATTATTATGCTGGCAGGCTATGATTTTAGAAATGAGGGTATTATCTATATTGTTGCTGTGGTGATGATGCTGTACATTGTGGCTTCTATTGGGGTGTGCTTTGGCGTAGAGGCTGACCAACGTGGTTTTGGCGGAATTTTGACGATTTCAAATCTGCTTGTCTTTACATGTTTTATGAGTATGTGTGTAGAGGATGACGTTGTGGCAGGTGTGATTAGTCTTGTTATCGCTATTGCTCTGATTGGACTTACTGAATGGAAATATAAAGAAGGTGATGTGACAGATAAGCGGATTCTTCAGATTGCTATGATGCTTATGATGGTGTTTGCAGTTGCAGGAATGGATGTATGGGCAGAGGAATTGTTGCTATTTATTATTGGTGCGGCGATTCTGGTATATGGTTATGAACGTAAGGATTTAATATATCATTTTGGAAGTCTGACTATAGTAATGTTTGTTATACTGGCTATGGATTATACAGCGCTTCACTATAGTGTAGGTATACTTTATTTTGTATTGCTTTTGGTGCTTGCACTTTGGAAAAAGGAGCAATATCATTGTGGCGTCAAACTGTATGGTTATATAGGATTTTGTTGTTTGATGAGTCACACTCACGAAATGGTAAGCATGCTTTCGCTTGATGATGAGGTAGGAAGCATTTTGACATTGATGATTATTTCGATTGTGCATATAGTAGCGATGAAAACCTTTGGAACGAAGAAGTTTTCCGCAGGAGAATCCGAACGAGCAAGTGAGATTGTATTTGGTGTCATAAATGCGTATCTTATGTGGGGGTCATTACAGTTTATTGAAAATACAGAACACGCAGCTTGGCATCTTGTAAGCATATTGATTGCGGGAATGCTGTTTATGGCAAACTCAGGTAATTTGCTAAAGCGTTACCAAGGCAAAAAGGAAGAAATGTATGCAGGTATCTATGTTGGAGTGAAGCTTACTGTATTGCTTTGGGTATCGCTGACCTCCTTTGATGCGGCGAATATGGTTGTCAGCATTGCCTGCTTTGTGCTTGCAATTATAGGAATTATGATAGGCTTTGGTATGCAGTTTAAGTCACTGAGAATTTATGGACTTGTGTTGTCGATTTTCAGTGTTGTGAAGCTGATTATGATTGATATGGATTATGATAATCTGCTTGGCAGAGCGGCAGGGTTCTTTGTATGTGGTATCTTGTGCTTTGTTATTAGTCTGATATATAATACGATAGATAAGAATATGAAAAAGGGTTAGGTGATATACGATGGATAAGAATCAGATTGCCGAACAGGCAGTGAATTATAAGAGAAATGGATATAATTGTTGTCAGGCGGTTGTAACCGCATTGGCAGAGCAGGTGGGACGTAGTCCTGAGGAATTGAATAAGCTTGCTGCAGGCTTTGCAGTAGGAATGGGCAATATGGAGGCAACCTGCGGCTCGTTAATCGGTGCTACTATGATAGCAGGCTTGAAGACAGAGGGCGCTGGCACAGTGATGTATGCAAGACAGCTTTCTGACAGATTTAAGGAGCTTTCAGGTGCGTTGATTTGTAAGGATTTAAAGGGTAGAGATACAGGTGTTGTAATTTGTCCTTGCGAAGAGTGCGTAAGAAATGCAGTTTTGGCATATGCTGATGTAATGGAGCAGTAATAGGAGTAATTGTATGGGTAAGTTATTATTAGGATTATTGTTTGGTTTGATTGATTTCAATATTACGGTAGGTAACTGTGTGCTTGGTTTGTTGCCTGATTTTATCGGTTATAATGTAATCCGCAAAGGTGCAGAGGAGCTTGAGGATAAGAGCGAGTATTTCAAGATGATACAGCCAATCGCAAAGGTTATGTTTATTGTCACAGCGGTTCGCTATGCATTGGATGCGTTGGGCTTATACGCGATTCTGGGCTTTGTAGGTACATTGATTGATTTTGCGATTATGATTGTGATGTTTGTAGTTACCTACCGCATCGTACAGGGTGTAGAAGAAATCGAGAAGAACTATAAGATTTCCCTGGTTGGTGATATTATGCGTCAGGCATGGTGGATTAGAACTGCATGTACGGTTTTTGCCTATGTTGCACTTTTTATTCCGATGCTATTGAGTGTTGCGGTGATTGCTTCAATTGTTAGTGGTGTGTGGTTCCTGATTGTTTTCCTACAGTCCAAGAGATTGTATGTAGAGAAGTTTGGGGAAGAAGCTTAATAGAATACTGGATGTATTAGAAACCCCGCTGTAACAGGCGGGGTTAACTATTGTTTAAATATGATTTCGCAAATATGAATCAATAAAGGTAAGGACAAAACAACAAAAATAAAGTATAATGTAATAAGTTATGGTAACCTGGGTTATCTATCAGTATTACGACAAGCGGGGGAACAGATTTGGGTAAGAAATTAATCATTACGGAGAAACCATCCGTAGCACAGGACTATGCCAAAGTATTTCAGGTATCAGGCAGACAGAACGGCTATATTGAGAATGACGAGTACGTTATTACATGGTGCGTAGGTCATCTGGTAGAGATGGTGTATCCTGAGGAATATGATAGTAAATATAAGAGATGGGTGCTGGAGGATTTGCCATTCCTTCCGCAGAACTATAAATACGGTGTCATTGAGAATGTAAAGCAGCAGTATGACACGGTACATAGATTATTGCATAGAGAAGATATTGATACTGTTTACTGGGCAGGAGACTCTGGAAAAGAAGGACAGACCATCGAGGAGAATATTCGTAATTACGGTGGCGTGCGCGAGGGCATGGAGGAGCTCCGTGTATGGATTGACTCGCAGACAGAGGAAGAGATTAGACGAGGCGTAGCGGAAGCTAAACCTATGTCTGCATATGCAAATCTTGGATTTTCAGGCATTATGCGTTCGATTGAGGATTATGCCATGGGTATTAATTTTTCCCGTGTTATGTCTGTAAAGTATGGAAAGCTGTTAAATGATGCGGCTGCAACCAGTAGCTATACAGCCATCGCGATTGGACGAGTTATGACTTGTGTACTTGGTATGGTTGTAAATCGTGAGCGAGAGATTCGAAACTTTAAGGAGACATTTTTCTATAGAGTAGTCGGAGATTTCACAGATGCCAATATTGAGGCAGAGTGGAAGGCAGTAGAGGGATCTAAGTATTTTGAGTCGCCAAAGCTTTATAAGGAAAATGGTTTTAAGGCGAAGGAAGATGCACTTGCACTAATTGATTCTTTGAATGGAAAAGAAGCGGTGGTGAAGTCGATTGAAAAGGGTGTTTCTAAGAGAAAAGCACCTTTACTTTTTAACCTTGCAGAGCTACAGGCTGAGTGTTCGAAACGTTTTAAGATTAGTCCTGACGAGACCTTGCAGGTGGTACAGGATTTGTATGAGAAGAAGCTGACAACCTATCCTAGAACTGACGCCAGAGTACTGAGCACAGCGGTTGCTAAGGAGATTGGGAAGAATCTTAATAGATTAAAGGGCTATACACCTACACAGGCTTTTACAGATAAGATTTTGCAGCAGCGTGCTTATGGCAATCTTGCTAATACACAGTATACGGATGATAGCAAGGTTACAGACCATTACGCAATTATTCCGACAGGACAGCTCACAGAGCTTGGTACATTAACGCCTTTGCAGAGTCAGGTGTTTGATTTGATTGTCAGAAGATTCTTGAGTATTTTCTATCCACCAGCCGAATATCAGACCTTGAAAATGACAGTGGGTATTGGAGATGAGTCTTTATTTACTTCGGCAAAGGTATTAAAGAGTCTTGGATTCTTGGAGGTTATGGGAAAGACCTTGGAGGATGCGGATGAAGAGGAAAATGCCAACACTGACGAGAATAAGGGTGAAGAGGGCGCAGAGGAAAATATTGCGAATAATGACAAGAAGAATAATGCGAAGAAGCTGTTAGCGTTAGCAGAGACTTTGAATCAGGGAGATGTTTTGAACGTTAATGGTTTTGAGACGAAGGAAGGTCAGACGAAGCCACCTAAGCGTTATACCTCTGGTTCTATGATTCTTGCGATGGAGAATGCAGGACAGCTTATCGAAGACGAGGAGCTTAGAGCGCAGATTAAAGGTTCTGGAATCGGAACCAGTGCAACTAGAGCGGAGATTATTAAGAAGCTGATTCGTATTGGCTATTTGAACTTGAATAAGAGAACACAGATTATCACACCTGAGAACTTTGGTGAGATGGTCTATGAGGTTGTGGCTATGACAGTCCCAGCTCTTTTAAATCCGAAGATGACAGCGTCTTGGGAGAAGGGCTTGGATGGCATTACCAATGGTACGGTAGACATGAAGGACTATCGTGCAAAGCTGGAGGATTTTATCCGCAAGGAAACGATACAGATTCGCGACCGTGATTTGACACAGCCGATTGCGGCGCAGATTAGCCAGTTCACTGGCAAAGGCGGAAGAGGTCTTGGTGCTCGCAAGAAGATTGGCGCAGTATGCCCTATGTGTGGTGGAGATATTATTACAACACCGTTTGGTTATGGATGCTCTAATTATCAAAAGGATGGTACAGGTTGCCGTTTTATGATTGGAAGCGTTGCGAATAGGGATTTGAGCGAAGAAGAGTGTATTGCACTTTTGACACAAGGACGTACGGAAGTATTAAGCGGATTTGTCGGTAAGAATAAGAAGAAGTTTCAAGCAGCACTTGTGATGCAGAAGGATGAAGAAGGCAAGATACAGTTTATGTTTGACTTCTCTCAGAACCAACCGCAGATTCTGGAAGATGTAGTTTGTCCTGATTGTGGTAGTGCAATTGTAAAAAGAGGTTATGGCTATAGCTGTACAGGCTATGATGCGTCTAATCCTGAGAGTTGTCGATTCTTTATTGGAAAGATTGCAGATAAGGAGTTAAATATTGCTCAGGTTAAAGAGCTTTTAACAAACCATAAGACAGAAACGATTCGTGGCTTTAAAGGTAAGAGTGGTAAACGATTTGATGCATGCCTTTTATTAGAAAAAGGAGAAAATGACAAGCATGTCATCAAGTTCGACTTTGAAAATGTAGAATCACAGAAGATAAAGGATGTAGTTTGCCCTGATTGTGGTGGTGAGATTGTAAAGACACCATTTGGCTTTGGGTGCGCAAACTATAATTCACAGAATCCTGAAAGCTGTCGTTTTTCGATTGGTAAGATAGCGAACAAGGATATTCCAGCGGCGCAGGTGAAAGAACTTTTAACAAATGGTATTACATCTACGATTCGAGGCTTTGAAGGCAAGAGTGGTAAGAAATTTGATGCGTGTCTTGTTTTGGACAAGGATGAGAACGGAAAGCATATTATTAAGTTTGATTTTGACAATGTGGAGTCGCAGAAGATTAAGGATGTAGTTTGTCCTGACTGTGGTGGTGAGATTGTAAAGACACCATTTGGCTTTGGCTGTGCGAATTATAATTCACAGAATCCTGAGAGTTGTCATTTCTCTATTGGTAAGATTGCCAATAAAGAGATATCTGCTGCTCAGGTAAAAGAGCTTTTGACAAATAAGATTTCTTCTACGATTAGAGGATTTGAGGGTAAGAGTGGTAAGAAGTTTGATGCGTGTCTGATGCTTGATAAGGATGAGAATGGAAAGCATATTGTGAAGTTTGATTTTGAGCATGTGGAGTCTAAGAAGGTGAAGGATGTTGTTTGTCCGTTATGTGGCGGTGATATTGTACCGACACCATTTGGCTTCGGATGTGCAAAGTATAACAAGGATGATGAGAATAGCTGTCGTTTTTCCATTGGTAAGATGGCAGGAAAGGATATTCCTGAGGCACAGGTTAGAGAGCTGCTTTTGAATGGAAGGACTTCTACAATTAGAGGTTTTAAGTCGAAAGCGGGTAAGAAGTTTGATGCGCGAGTTGCTCTTAGTAAGAATGAAGAGGGGAAGGTAACGGGCTTAAGATTTGATTTTGAAGATTTGGAACAGCCAAAGCTGAAGGATGTACAGTGTCCACTTTGTAAGGGCGATATTGTAAAGACCATGTTTGGTTACGGTTGCGCTAATTACAATAAGGATGATGAAAGTAAGAGTTGTCGTTTTTCGATTGGTAAGATTAGTGGTGTGAAGCTCAATGATAGTCAGGTAAAGCAGCTTCTAACGACTAAGAAGACAGATGTGATTACAGGATTCTTGTCTAAGAGTGGTACAAAGTTTGATGCACCTCTTAAGCTTACAGAGGAAGGGCAGATTGTTTTTGATTTCCCAGAGAGAGCAAAGCCTGAGGAAACAAGCCTTATGTGTCCAAGATGTAAGGAGAAGAAGCTTTTCAAGAGTCAGTGGTATTACGAGTGTAACTTCCAGTGCGGATTTAGAATTGGTCATACGGTAGCGCAAGTGCCAATTTCAGAAGAAATCATGCAGGAGTTGTTCGAGACTGGTAAGACGAAAAATAAGGTGGTAGGTTTTACTTCCAAGGCAGGCAATGTTTTTGATACCTGTCTGAAATACGAGGACGAGCGTATCAGCTTTGACTTTGATAATCCTGGCGAGACACCAACACAACAGGAATCAAGCGCGACACCATGGCTTGATGGTGGTGCGGTGGAGATACCGAATCAGGAGACCAAGGAAGCGATAGAAGAGGCTGATAGAATAGCGGCGAATCCTGATTTGGGCAAGTCATATTCTGATGTTGATGAGATGATGAAGGATTTGCTGGCAGAGGAGGATGCGCCTGAGGTTAAGGGTGGTTCGACTTCTGAGGAAGATGCATACTGGGCATCTCTTATGGCGGGTGCCGCAGATGAGAACGCATTGAACGAGGATGTGGAAAGTATGCTTCTCACTGCGCAGATGCTGGAAGATGACGGACTGCCGTGGAATTAGGCAATTTGAAGTGAAATTTACAATGTTTTAATTGGACGGATGGTGTCTCTACCCAATGAAGTGGCGAAAAGACACCTCTGTTGAAGGGGGTGATATTTTGGCATTTGCGTCTATGATATTTGCTTTTATGGTGATTATTTTATTAATACTTGGAATTCTGCTTGTTGCGGGTCTGATTTTTTTGGTCATCGGTATAGTAAAAAAGAAAAATCCTAAGAACCAAGGAAAGAAACAGCCGATAGTTTTTATTATGATAGGGTCTCTTTTGGCTCTGCCAGCTGCAGTGGTCATTGTGATTGTACTGACAGCATTTTTGACAGTGGATAAAAAAACAGCCGCCAATCAGATACAATATGAAAGTGTACCTGATAAATGGCGTAACGAGTGGGTGAACGACCACAAGGCAGCACAAGAAGTATTGGATGCACTACTGAAGGCTGCTGATGCGAAAGACATAGAAGCTTTCGCTATGAACTTTACACCTGAGATACAGAAACAATCAAATTTTGACGAGTCTTTGGACACATTTTTCAAATCGTATCCCGAAGGATTTTCAGAGGTCGATATAAAAATTGGTCCAGTAAGTAGCGGCGGTTCGTTTAACTATGGTCATAATGTTCGAGATGCAGGAACAAGTGTCGAAGTAGTGATGGACGGCGAATGGTATGCGATAGGGCTTAGCTTCTGCTATGAGAATACAGATAATCCAGATAAGGTGGGTGTTACATACTTTTCAATCATGAACTTGGAGGGAGCGGCTTGTTATAGAGATAAGTCTAGTAAGAATCAAGATTCTTCTGAGAATAAATTTCTTACATGCAGCATTATGAGTGATGAAGAGATATCAGCTCGGTTGATAAATGGAATGCCTTTTCTGTGGACAGACACTCCCAACCCAAAGCTTACGGAAGATGAGATGAGAGAGCTTCTTACCACTTATCGAGATAAGGGGCTTGAAAATCCTGCGATTTATGACGTAATCGGAGAACCCAATGCGAGTTTTAAAGTTTCTAATGCTACGGGGTATGATTATTATTATGAATTGGCACAGAAAGAAGATGGTACTCCCCAGTATGTTAACATCTGTACAAGCACAGAAAAAGGGAAGATAATTGATGCCTATCTTTGTGACGACGAGAAAAAGTATTTTGATAATCCAATAGTAGAGTATATAAAAACTCAATAATACAATTATGAGAAAGGAATTGTCAGAGGAAGAATAGCCAGAGACTTTTTGGTCATAGAGTAGATGATAAGGAACTGGAGGATGAAGAGATTCAAGATTTTTTGAGGAGATTTTGTTAATTACTTGAATGAATATATTTTTCCTATGCAAAAGTCGGTATTTGTGAAAAATCTTGGCTGGACTGACCTTGGGGATAATTTACCATTAGAATATCAAAATCATCCGTATTTTAATTTTTGATATATGCATGTGAAGCAGGAATAGACATAAAGGAGAGGGATACATGCAATTCGATGTAATGGATATAAAAGATATTGATTTGGTTATTCCATTATACATAGACTATTATAATAATCATGAAGGTAGTTGTTGGACAGAAGAAACCGCCCAAAAACGTATACGACAAGTTTTAAAGACGGAAGATTCTTATTCGTTAATTATGACGGATGATAGCGGTGAAGTCTGTGGTTTTGCAATGGGATATTTCAAGCAATACGATGATATAATTGGCTATACGTTGGAAGAAATTATTATATCATATAATCATCAAAACAAAGGGTTGGGAAGTCTTTTACTTTCAACACTTGAGACTAAAGTCAAAGAAGCTGGTGCGTCTTGCGTTGAACTTCAGGCAGTAAAGGATGAAATGCACGAATAATATTATGGAAAAGCTGGATATCATGATGCAAAAAACTTTGTTATGAAAGTGAAATGGTTTTAAGTTGAGGGGATGAATCGGTATGGAATTTTATGATGTTATAAATGCAAGGAGAACGATAAGAGATTTTCAAGAAGATACCATTGATATGGAAGTAATTAATAGGATTATTGATTCAGGTATGAAAGCACCGACAAATGACCATATGCGTGATTGGCACTACATCATAATTCAAGATAAAAGAGTGATTGCAAAATTACTAGATATTATTCCGAAAGGAATTTCTGATGAAGATATGGATGCACTGATAAAGGATTGGAATCTGAGTGATAGC
>JAFUKJ010000104.1 GCA_017467805.1 Lachnospiraceae bacterium | reverse complement strand
TGCTGCTCCAAAGTCTTTCTGTCTATCAAAGCCTCTGCCCATGCTTTTAATTCAGGCTCCTTTAACCACTTCATAATCGGAATCGAAAAGCCCGTCTTTGGTCTGTCCATCATTTCCTTAGGAACATAGCGATATAAGACATCCTTCAGAATAATCTTACGTTCCTCGCCCTGTCTCTTATACTCCATCGGAACACTCCAGGCAAACTCCACCACATCCTTATCCAGCATCGGAACTCTGGTTTCCAACGATACTGCCATTGCTGTTCTGTCTACCTTAACCAAAATATCATCAGGATGATATACCTGCATATCCATCAACATAATACAATTCTTCGGATCCTTCAAAAAGCCTGTCGGATATTCATTATGCTTATAAGAATATACTTCCTTCTCTAATGCGATATCCATACTCAAAGCTTCCTGCTGATTAGAAAGCTCATACAAGTGCTCAGGGCCTTTTGCTCCAAGCAAATGCGCCTTAGTCTGTATTACTTTATTATTCTTACCAAATGGCATAGCTACCAGCAAATCACTGCAAAGCTTTCGCACACCATATGGATACTTATGCATCTTGCTCCAGATTCTCTCTACAGAACCATAGGTTCCATATCCGCAAAACAACTCGTCTCCTGCATCTCCACTCAAAGATACTGTTACATGCTCCCTGGTCATCTTACTTACCAAATAGGTCGGTATCTGTGACGAATCCGCAAATGGCTCTGCGAACATTCCTGCAAGCTTTGGAATTACCTGCTTCGCATCCTCCTCTGTAATATACAGCTCTGTGTGTTCTGTACCTAAGTGTCTGGCAATCTCTTTCGCATATACTGCTTCATTATACTTAGGGTCATTCACTCCTATGGTAAAGCTCTTAACCTTATTGGTAGACTGTGCCTGCATCAAAGCCACTACCGTACTACTGTCTATTCCCGCTGATAGAAATGCACCTACGGGTACATCTGCCACCATCTGATCCTTAATAGACTCCTTCAACAAGCGCTCTAACTCGTCTGCCGCCTCTTCTCTTGTTCCTTTAAACGGATGCTCCTCACCATACTTGGCAGCCTCTCTGACTGACCAGTATGCACTAACCTTAGGCTCCTTATAAGGTGCATCTATCTCCAGCATACATCCTGCATCCAGTTTATAGATATCCTGATAAATAGAATAAGGTGCAGGTATATATCCATGGATAAAGTATATCTGTAATACCTTCGTATCAATCTCATTCTGAAAATCATCCAATACCGTAAGACATCCCAAATCAGAGGCAAACGCAAAGTGTCCGTTTACAAAACCGTAGTATAACGGCTTCTCTCCAATTCTATCCCTTACCAAAGTCAGCTTTCCTGTCTGCTTGTCAAAAAGTGCAATAGCAAACATCCCCTTGCACATCGCAATAGTCTCTCTAACTCCATATGCTTCAAAGGCTTCCAGTAAGACCTCTGTATCCGAATTACCTCTAAATGCAGTTACCTTCTTCTCTGCTAAAAGCTTTTCTCTAATCTTTCTGTAATTATAAATCTCTCCATTAAATACACATACATACCTTCCAGAAGCAGAATGCATTGGTTGCGCACCATTTGCTGATAAATCCACAATCGAAAGTCGTCTATGTCCCAACACAACCTTTGCATCCTCAGAAGCCCATATATCTCCTGCATCAGGTCCTCTGTGATACATTCTTTGATTCATCTTTTCTATATTTTCCATCCATTTATTCGGATGATTACAAAATCCTGCTATTCCGCACATATATACTCCTCTTTTTGTTCAAAACAGGTTCATTTCCAATTCAGCACGCACTACGCCTACTGTATCTTATCCTTAGAGATGATAACATAAAAAGTATTATTTTTCAATGTACCCACACTCCTTGCAAACCATTACAAAAAAGAGATTGCTCCCTCGCAATCTCTTCTAATTGTTTATTTTTTAGCAATCCCGAGCAAATATTTTTCCCATTCACTGTTTACTTTGTCGGGATGCATCTCTTTTGTGATATTGTGTGCATTATTACCTAATTTATCTGCATATTCCCAATCTGATAAAATTTTTATTAACGCATTAGTTAACGCTTCTTCATCTCTTACAGGAATCAACAGACCATTTTCTCCATCCTTAATCAAGGTTGCAGGGCCTCCACATGGACAATCCGTAGAAATCACAGTTAAGCCAAGTGTCATAGCTTCCAGCAGGGAGTTTGGCATTCCCTCGGTATCAGAAGTAAGTACAAAGGCTCTTACACAATACATCCTGTCTGCAAGGTCACTTACACTTCCTGGAAGCGATATTCTATCCTCTAAGCCCTTTTCTTTCACAAGACTCTCCAGCTTTGTTCGATTTTCACCCTCTCCGTAGATAACAAGCTTTGTATCAGGATATTGCTCTGCAATATTAGCAAATGCCTTTATCAGCATCTTATGATTCTTATTCTCATCCAGTCGTCCTGCTGTCACAATCACATTTTCCCGCTCACCTTGATATTTCTCCCTAATAAAGTTCAAGTTCAAAGGATTCGGTAAAATAACAGCCTTGCGTCTAACGCTATCAGGAAAGAATTCCAAAGCCATTTTAGTCTGCAGTACAACACCATCTGCAAATCGAAACAAAAGCTTTGCTACTCTCTGCATCGCTTTCCCTTCATACTCCATCGTCGGTTCGCCACGTACCGATGTTACTACTTTGACAGGCAGAAAACGTGAGGTAATAATTGCCATCAGATTATTCTTACCTAAAAATGATAAAATCACATCTGGCTGGTGTTCCTTCCATATATTTCTCAGCGTTTGGAACCTTACCATAAAATTATGAATACGCCCTCCCTGCAATTGCTCCTTGGCAGGTTCTGAATACACTCTTTGTATCTTCGGTGGAATATCATACTCCACCTCTCTCTTATATTGTGTAACCAGCAGCACCTCATAACCCTTTTTATAAAAATATTCCGCAAGATTGGCCATCACACGTTCAGAACCGCCCTTTTGCAGTGAACCAATGAATAAAGCTATTTTCTTCATACCATCCTCATCCTTATTCCTGTTTGATTCTCTCTATTCCATCTAATGAAATCCAGTCTCCCATCTTCAATGCCCATTCCTCTGGCTGCAAATCCTGACAACCTCCACCATGGTTGAAAGTCATCTCACCAATATAGATTTTACCATCCACGTCATAGAAATCCACTCTGACATGCCTAAATGGTTTTCCTAAAATCTCCGCATACTGAAACATTGTCTCGTAGTTATCAGGCTTTTCTATCGGCTTCTCTGTATAATGCGGTCTCTCATCCAAGATTGGAATCCAGTTGAAATCTCTATCAAACACGTCGCAATATCCACAGCCTGAATGCGCCCCATCCTTACCAGCCAGATTGTTTCCCAAAAACATCAGCTTTGCTTCTCCATGGAAACACATAACCTTGTAATCTGCAGGAAGATTTCCTTCCTTATCCTCCAATACCTTTTCACAGATAATCTTCGGAACAATATCCTTGTAATTATACTCTCTGCTGCCCCAGAAATAATTCCTCTGCATCCAGAAATCAAACTCATTCTTATAATATACAAAGTCAAATGGCTTGCTTCTGTCATAGATGATATTGCAGCCCGAGGTATGATTACATTTGATATAAAATCTATCTGGCAATTCGTCAAACGGAATCTCGTCAAAGGAATCATAAACGCCATAGATTTCATTACAAATATGTCCTAAGCCACATTCCTTCACATACTCCTGAAGTCTGTACTTATCCGTACAAATTGTCTTTAACGGATTCCTGTCATAGAGCTTAAGCCACCATATTTTTTCATTAAAGGTTCTGGGATTATCTAAGTCTAAGTCCCTTCCCGTTCGGAAGATATGTCTCCAATGCGCAAAATCCTCATCACTCATCTTATTACGCTTGTCTCTGTTATAATTTCTATAAATATTGTATAGCTTAGTTGTAAGCTTATGATGATATATAAATCGCTTTAACGGGTGTACACTGCCCATCACCAATACCTCCACTTATCTACATATAATACTGAAACCACTGCTGGAACACGAAAAATGCCCACATAATTCTCGAATAATTCTCACCGCTTCCTGCACCCTTATCTCCTGTCTGCAAATAGCGCTTCACAAAATCATTCATATATTCTGCATCAAAAATGCCCTGACGTTTCAAATAATCCGTCTGACACATATCTGTCAACTGTTCTCTCAAAGGTCCTCTCATCCACTTATCAAGAGGAACTGCAAACCCAACCTTAGGTCTGTCTAAAAGCTCTTTTGGAATATAATCATAAGCAATATCCTTCAAAATTCGCTTTTTAACACCATTGGCATACTTATACTCATGAGGTAAACGATAGGAATATTCCATCACATTCACATCCAAAATCGGACATCTGGACTCTATGGAATACTTCATGGACGCCCTGTCCACCTTGCAAAGAATATCCGCTGGCAAATAAGTTTCTTCATCCAGAAGCATTCTTCTTGCCTGCCAATTCTTCTCCTGATATCTATCCTCTATCGGATATTCAAATGGCAGTCCTTCATTTGGCACCATCTTCTCTATCGCGCATGTATAATTCTGATTACTTAGCTGAGTCTTAGTCAAAGGATTACGATTCTTAGCTATCACCTGCACCTTAAAAGGTAACTTCTCCAAAAGCTTCGCCTGCTTAATCAGAGGCAAGCGGGACGCTTGATAAATAATCCCCCCCAATGCATCTAAGCTCTGTGCCTTTGCCACATAATCATATACTCCATAGCCGCAGAAGAACTCGTCACCACCATCTCCCGACAACACAACTGTTACATCCTTTGACGCAAGCTGTGACACAAGCATGGATGGTATCTGTGAACTGTCTGCAAACGGTTCATCATAGTACTTTGGCAGAGTATTTACCATCTCGTACATCGCCTGCTCATCCACATATAACTCTGTATGCTGTGTACCCAGGTATTTCGCAACCTCCTTGGCGAACTTGGCTTCATTATATTTCTCCTCATGAAATCCAATGGAATATGTCTTAACAGGTTCATCACTCAACTCCTGTGCTATCGCCGTTACAAGCGAAGAATCATAACCACCGCTTAGAAATGTTCCTAACGGCACATCTGCTATCATTCTCTTCTTCACAGAATCCCTTAGAATTCCCTTTAATTCTTCTTTTGCTTCCTCATAACTTCCAACTGTTTCCATTTTCTGGCGGGCATATACCTGAGGAATATCCCAGTATTTCCACTTTTGTACCTTACCCAGAGTGAACTGTACAATTTCTCCTGGCAATACCTTATATACATACTCAAAGATACTTTCAGGCTCAGGAATATACTGCTGCCTAAGGTATCTTCTCATAACCTGTGTGTTAATCCTCTTTGCAAAGCCAGGGCATTCCATAATCGGCTTTAACTCCGATGCGAATACAATATTTCCTGCTTCGTTCCAATAATACAGTGGTTTCTTACCAATTCTATCCCTTACCAGATACAGTTCATTGGTTTCTCTATCAAAAAGTGCAATCGCAAACATTCCCTGAAATCTGTCAACACATGCGATTCCCCACTTCAAGTAAGCAGCAAGAATGACCTCTGTATCGCAATGAGACTTAAAAGGATAATCTCCCAATTCCTCTCTTAACTCATGGAAATTGTAAATCTCACCATTAAATACAATAACCAACCTCTCATTCACAGAATGCATAGGCTGATGTCCCAGCTCAGACAAATCCTGTATGGACAAACGTCTCTGTGCAAGACCTACCGAATATCCCTCAGCTATACCAAAAATTTCTTCTCCGCTGTCATTCGGTCCTCTATGATACATGGTATCGTTCATCGTTTTTAACTGTGATTTGGTAATAGGCTCCTTGGAAACAAAGCCGCATATTCCACACATAGTCTACTCCTCCTGCTTTTACCTCTTTCTTACATGATACTTGCTATTTATCACATATTTGCAAAAGATACTCTTCCCACTCACGGAAAATCATCTCCGAACCAGCCTTCTCTCCTATCTTGGCTGCATTCTTTCCAAGCATCTGGGCAAATTCTGGATTCTCTATCAATCTGTTGATTGCTTCAGCTAAAGCTTTCTCATCTCCAACTGGCACTAACAACCCATTCTCTTCATGAGTTATAACCATCCTCGGACCACCACCAGGACAATCAGTTGCAACTACAGGAAGTCCTAATGCCATCGCTTCCAACATCGCGTTAGGCATTCCTTCCTTGTCTGAGGAAAATGCTGCTACCGCTCCCTGAATCATATCCTTCTCCAATTGGTCACTTCCACCCATGAGTTTTACATAGTCTCCAGCCTGCTTCTCTTCAATCAAAGCTTCCAGCTTCTGCCATGTTCCATCTCCAGTATCATAACCAAATATCTTCAAAACATAGTCAGGATGCTTCTTATGAACCTCTACAAAAGCTCTAATCAGCATAAGCTGATTCTTAAAATCCACGATTCTTCCTGAATGTACAACAACTTTCTCACGTTTCTCAGGAATTGAGTTTCCCAAAAACTTCGGATTAATCGCATTCAAAATAATGCGAGACTTATTCTGTAAATATTGTGGAAAGAAATCCTTCTGCTCCTGCGTTTGAAACACACAACCTGCTGCCCTTGGAAACAGCATTGGAATCTGAATCTTATCAGTCAAATGGTCATAATGTCCAACTGGCACGATACGAACAGATATTACCACTGGTATCTTAGTTCCAATAGTAGCCGTCAAAGCCCGATAGTTTGCCTTTCTTGCAAACGCAATTACCACATCAGGCTTTTCCTCCAAAATAAATCTTCTCAAATTCGTAATTCTGGCTAAAAACTTGCTATATCGTCCTTTTTCTTCCTGTTCCTTCGTCAATCCCACGTGTACTCTGTGAATTCGCTCATCTATTACATATTCTTCCTCACCCTGAGACTCTGTTGCAATAAACACTTCATATCCATTCGCAACAAATTGTCCCGCAAGATTAGTCACGACTCTTTCAGCGCCGCCTCGTTCCAAAGAATTCAAATGAAATACTATCTTCATATCTAACTCCTCTTGCAATCCTCTTGAATAAGCTTCTCTATATTTCGTCTATACTCATCCATACTAAACTCATTGGCTCTTTGAACTGCCTTCTTCGCATACTTTTCATAAAGAACTGCATCTGACAACAGATGATACAATCCATCAGCAAACTGCTCTTCTTCGCAGGTAATGCTGTCAGGAACTACATCCTTATTCCCTTTCAAAGCAGGCATCAATATACCGTAATCGGCATAATACGCTTTGCTTGCATCACTACATTCTTCATAATTTTGATGAAGAATCTCAGCTGGTCCTGTTTTACAATTCACACTGACACAAGGCAAACCTACCGCCATAGCCTCTATTAAAGCATTCGGAAATCCCTCTGTATCAGAAGTCAATGCGTACACATCTGCCTTATCAAGTATTGCAAACGGATTCTTATGTACGCCTGCAAACAATACATCCTCTGCTATTCCTAACTCCAATGCAAGCTGCTTGTACTCCTTATATTCGCCGTCCCCAATAATCATCAGCTTCACATCTGGCAGCTTCTTCTTTACAAGAGCCACACTTTTTATCAGATGCCAAAAGCCTTTAATATCATCCTCGCGTCCCATAGATACAATAAGCTTCCCAGGCTTATCAATAAATGCTTTTATTTTCTCAGGTATCGGTTCCTTTGCAAGCTCTCTGAGTCTATCAACCTCACACGGATTATACAATGTAGCCGAACTTTTTACCACACATCTTTCTGCAATATCCCTTTCCATAATACGGGTACAGCTAACTACTCTGTCTGCCTTTTTGGTAATCAGCTCTAAATGCTCCTCTAACGCACCATATCCTCTAATACCTGCCCACACAGTATCCTTATACTTAGACAATACATTAACCAGATTGGCCGTTGTTCCGAAGCTATAACTTACCTGTATATGAAGCTCCTTCTTCAATCCACGCACACGACCAATTCTCTTTATTATGTTGCATAGCTTTCCAAGCTTTCCTGGTACCGTTCCGAGCTGTAAATCAATGAGATTTACCCCCGACACGTCATACAACATATCTTCTGAACTGAATATTACCAAATATACCTCATGCTCCTGATTCAAAAGCTTTGCAGTCATCGCACAGATTCGTTCGAAACCTCCTTGATGCAGCATTGGAACAATCAGCATAATTCTTCTACGTTCTCTCATCCAAATACCCTTACCTTTATTCTCTCGTCACACATCCTGGCGGATTCTCGCCGCTCTTATAAAAATCTAACATGGACTTTGCCTGTTTTCTGACATCGAATCCCGCTTCACACAAAATATCCTGCACATTATCTCTAACCATAGCTTCCTTAGAATTTGTAAGAATCTCTTCTGCCCAAGCCAAAGGCTCCTCCTGAATACTGCGATAAGACACCAGCTTCGTTAAGCCAACCTCACGGGTAACTGCATCAGATACCAGGCAGTGCAAGCCTGCAGCCTGTGCCTCCACTACGCTTCCTGGTAACCCCTCGAACATGGATGGAAATACAAAATAGTCAAATGCCTGATAATAATTCTCCACATCCTTCTTGTTTCCAAGAAACATTACCTTGTCACTAAGACCTAATCGCTCCAGCTTCTCTCTGACAGGCTTTTCTTCCTCACCCTCACCGATAAGTACCAGTGCCATATCTTCTCTCTCTTTACATAGCTCGGCAAAAATGTCTACCAGATAAGTATGATTCTTCATAAAACCAAATCTACCTACATGTCCGATTACGAACTTGTCCTGAAGTCCTAAATTCGCTCTGACTTCCTGCCTCTTGTCCTCATTATAAGCAAACCTTGAAACATCAATAGCATTAGGAACCGTCCACACCTTACCATTCTTTACCCATTTACTTCCATACACAGCGATTCCTGCCTCTTTTGAACAGGTAAAACAGTAATCTGTTTTTCGTTTCAGAGAGGAACGTATCCACTTTGTGACAGTTCCTTTCAGACCTTTATCCACACCTGCGCTTCTGGCATGTGCAATTGTCATCAATACTTTATTCTGCTTCGCATATATCCTCTTTGCTATCGGCAAATAGATAGATGCTGTACTCGTCATATGTCCATGTACTGCCACAAACTCCTGATGCTCTTCAAAAAAGCTTATGATTGCTTTCCTATATTCAAACAAATTTATCAATTTAAACTTTGGTAATGAATATATTCTTCCGCCAAGAGAACGAATCTCCTCGCTATAATATCCTTCCTGCTTTGTATGCACCAAAAAATCAAACTGTATCTGGCTACGGTCTATACAACGGTACAGTTCCATGATTCTGCTCTCTGCTCCTCCCAGGTTGGTAGACCCAAGGACATGCAATACTCTGATTGGTTCTTCCATCGTCAGACTATCCCTTTCTAATCAGGCTCTTTCCATTCACAAGACAAAACTTGGTAAGTGCCATTAAGTATTCTCTTATTGCTCCCAAAACACCTCTTGGAGCCGCCTCTATTTTTAAATAATCCTCGTAGGATATAATATTCTCTTTCTGCTCTTCAAACAGCTTCTCCTAACGCTTAAAATCTGCCTCATTCATAGTATTGGCATGTGCAACAAATGTTGTATAACCTGTCGCTTTCTTTAAGCTACTACTTTGCTTATACGATATGGGATAAAATGTCATTTCCTTCCAGACATACGGTCTGATACCGAATCCGTCCGTTATCCTTCGAAAGCCCAATTCCTTTAAAGCTCTCAAAGTATTGTTATCATAGGAATGTGCAGGTGCCATAAAAATATCTGTTTCTATCCCATGCTCTTTTAAGATAGCCTGTCCCTTTTTCAAGGAAGCAAGCTGCTCTTCATACTTAAGTCCTGCAAACTCAGATAATCGATTCAAAGGAAAGCATCCCATCTTCTTCGTCTTATAAATATGCTCACTTCCATGCTGGGCAATCACCCAGCCTTCCCGCTGTAACTGTAAGATATATTCCCAAAAATCCTCTCTCGCCTCATCAATATGAAGCAACTCGTCCTTATTTTCAGGAACTACCCCTATAAGCGGCTTTACCTGATACAGATCACAAAGCTCCTTAAACCTAAGGAACTTTGCCCAATCCATATCAGGCGTAATATCATCCATTCTTATTGAAATTTTCATAGATAATCTCCATACAACTTCTGTTGTATTACAACTTTTGTTGTATTACAACATCGGTTGCATTATTATAAATTAGCCTTGTACCAGTCAATTGCAAGAGCAATTCCTTTCTGGAAATCATAATCAGGATCATATCCTAACAACTCTCTTGCCTTTGAAATATCAGCATTGGAATGCTTAATATCTCCAGCTCTGTCAGGACCAAAGTTTGGTTCTACATCCTTTTCAAGAGCCTTACATAACCCATAATAAATATCGATAAGGTACTCTCTTCCACCATATGCTATATTAAATGCCTGTCCTGCAGCTTCGCTTGGAGCAAGGCACGCCTTGAGATTCGCTTCAATTACATTATCAATATAAGTAAAATCTCTTGACTGCTTACCATCACCATTGATTGTTGGTACTTCACCCTTCAAAAGCATCTTAATAAACTTTGGAATAACTGCTGCATACGCTCCATCTGGGTCCTGTCTACGGCCAAATACATTAAAGTAACGCATACCATAGGTATCAAGATTATAAAGTCTCTTATAAAGCTTACCATACTCCTCATTGGTACGCTTGGTTAATGCATATGGTGACAAAAGATTACCCTCCTGTCCTTCCTTCTTAGGCAATACAGGGTGGTCGCCATATACAGATGAGCTTGAAGCATATACAAACTTCTTAACCCCATTCTGTCTTGCTGCCTCCATCATATTAAGAGTACCCATGATATTATTCTGCTCATAGAATAAAGGCATCTCAATACTTCTTGGTACAGAGCCCCATGCTGCCTGATTCAATACATAATCAACGCCCTCACATGCCTTCATACAGGTATCAAAATCCTTGATATCTCCCTTGATAAAGGTATATCCTGGTCTGTCCATGAACATCTTAACGTTCGCTTCCTTACCTGTAGATAAATCATCCAGACATCTTACCTGATATCCCATATCCAAAATCGCCTCGCAAAGGTTAGAACCGATAAAACCAGCTCCACCTGTTACAAGAAACACACTATCCTTTTCAAACTGTAAATCCTTATATCCCATAATTAAAGTCTCCAATATAAATATCCAGCTTCTTCATAAGCCTTCTTATCCAAAATACCCTTCAAATCTGTAAGCACCTTTACCTTACCATTATTAGCATAAAGTGCCTCAATATCCTTCATCTGAAGAGCTTTATAAGAATCATGTGCAACTGCAAGAACTACTGCATCACAATCCTTAATCTCTGACATTGGTGTAAATTCTACTCCATAAAGTCTCTTTGCCTCTGCTGCATCCGCATCATCATCTGTTACAACCGCAGTGATTCCATACTCCTTAAGCTCATTGTAAATATCAACAATCTTAGTATTTCTGGTATCTGGACAATTCTCCTTGAAGGTGAAGCCTAAGATTGCAACCTTAGCTGACTTTACAGGAATATCTGCCTTAATCAGATTCTTAACCAATGTCTCAGCTACATACTTACCCATATCATCATTGATGCGGCGTCCAGAAAGAATAATCTGTGAATGATAGCCTAACTGCTCAGCCTTATAGGTTAAGTAATATGGGTCAACACCAATACAGTGTCCGCCTACAAGACCTGGCTGGAAGTTTAAGAAATTCCACTTTGTTCCTGCTGCTTCTAAAACTGATTTTGTATCAATACCCATCTTATTAAAGATAATAGATAACTCATTCATAAATGCAATATTAATATCTCTCTGGCTGTTCTCAATAACCTTGGCAGCCTCTGCAACCTTGATGCTTTCTGCACGGTAAACACCTGCCTCTACAACAAGCTCATATACCTTAGCAACCTCATCAAGAGTCTCTTCATCCATACCAGATACAATCTTAGTAATGGTCTCTAATCTGTGAACCTTGTCACCTGGATTGATACGCTCTGGTGAGTAACCAATCTTAAAGTCAACACCACACTTTAAGCCTGATTCCTTCTCTAAAATAGGTACACAGATATCCTCTGTTACACCAGGATATACTGTTGACTCAAATACGACGATAGAACCCTTTGTTAAGTTCTGTCCCAAGATACGACTGGCACCCTCTACAGGTGTTAAGTCAGGTGTATGGTCATCATTAACAGGTGTCGGAACTGCAACAATATGGAACTTCGCTTCTTTAAGCTTAGATGCATCTGCTGTAAACTCTACAGTTGTATTCTTAATTACTTCGTCACCAACTTCATTTGTCGGGTCAATTCCTGACTTGTACAAATCAATCTTAGCAGCATTTAAGTCAAAACCTACAACCTTAATCTTTCTTGCAAATGCAACTGCAATCGGCATACCTACATAACCAAGTCCTACTAATGATACTTTCTCTTTTCCACTTACGATATCTTCATATAAACTCATTTCCTTATCTCCTATTCCTTTATGGTATGAAGCTTTATTTACAAATAGCTTCTATTTCCTCCATATATGCATTAACAACCTTCTGTCTGTCAAACTCCTGCTCCATCTTGCTTCGTGCGTTCATACCCATCTTCGCACGCTCTTCATGGGATAATTGCAGAAACTTAACAACCGCTTCATATAACGCTTCCTGATTCCTAGCTTCAAAACCAAATCCTGTTACGCCATCATCAAAACCCTCTCTGCATCCTGGAATATCAGATGCCAGTACAGGACGTCCCGTTGCACTTGCCTCCAAGATTACATTAGACATCCCCTCATGGTAGCTAGGCATCAGTATGGCAGATGCTTCTTTATAAAACGGATGTATATCCTTCTGATAGCTTGTGATATGAATAATATTTGCTTTTACATACTCCTCTATCACAGCTTTATAATCATCCTCATAATTACCAATCAATCGGAATGTAACAGACGGATTCTCTTCTTTGATTCTTTTTGCCGTATACAAAAGCTCCTCTATTCCCTTTTCCTTCATTATCCTGCCTACATAGGTAAGGCAAATCTTCTCATCTATTGTAGGATATTCCTCAAAATTATGTCTGTCAAGATTTACTCCAGAGCCAGATACCAATCTTGCCTTTTGTCCTCTGATACCGTACTCTTCGAATATCTTTTTATTCTGTTCATTCTGAAAGAAAATACAGGCAGCATTTTTCAGAGCCATACGATATAAAAATACGATAACCTTTAAAAGAATACCGCCATTTTCAAAGGTAGAGCCCAATCCCGTAATATTGGCTATATATGGTATCTTCATGCATCTGCTGCATAGATTGCCATATATATTAGGCTTAATCGTGTATGTCAGCACAACTGACGGCTTAATCGCCTTTAACAGATTCCAATATTGCCGCAGTAACGCAAAATCCTTCAACGGATTGATTCCACGCCTGTCTATCGGCGTATGATGCAAAATACATCCTTCCGCTTCCAACTGAGGTACCTTATCGCCGTCAGGCAGACTTATATGCACCTCATAATTCTCTAACAGTCTCAGCAACAGTTCATTTCTAAAATCATATAAACCACTTGCTGAATTAGCCAGTATTAATACTTTCTTCTTCATAGTTTCACTCTTTATATTTCATCTATCAGCATAAGTTCATTATACTTCATCATAACCTTCCCTGTTGCATACTTACCTATCTGCTTGGCATTGGCAACACCCGCAAGGTTATTCTTTATCAATGTCATATGGTCCGCACCACACTCATATGCATGAGGATAGCCGCCACCAAACCTCGGATTTACCTCTGAAAAATAGTAAATACCATTTTTCTCAAAAATGTCTATATCTATCTGTCCAGTAAAGCCATTCTCCTTTACAAAACATTCTACCTCTTTAAATAAACGTTCATCCACAAAAGAAACCGCTTTATCAGTTTCCCCTGCCCTCATCACAAGCTTTTTCTTAGTGAAGATAGACACTACCTCATGACTTATCATGTCAATATAGCAATCCACACCAATCTCCTGACCGTCCATGAACTCCTGAATCATCATCTGCTCGCCTTGGTTAAATAAGAAGTCCACTGTTTCTTTATTCTCTGCCTTGGAAATGTGCAAGCTTGCACTACCCTTCATAGGCTTTACAAACACAGGATAGGAAACCTCTCCCGCCTCTACCGCCTGATAAAAGCTATCCAAATCAATATAAGACTTCGCACACGGATATCCATGCTCGTTCATCCAGCAATACATTTCCCATTTATTCAGAGTTCTCTCACATAGCTCATAGGACGACTCAATCACGGTAACGCCCAGCGCCGAAAACTCCTTCTCATACTTTGCAATAAGGGAAAGCTCAGGGTCAATCAACGATAAAACACCATTAACAGCTTCCTTCTTACATATATCAAATATAATATCTATATATCCAGGCTCTGTAATCCTAGGTACAATATAATGCTTATCTGCTTCATATATTGCAGGTGCATAAGGACTGCAATCCGTAGCAATAATCCTGCCCTCCGCACCGAAAGCCTTCTTAAAGTACTGCACCACCTTATCTCTTGTACCTGCACTTAATATTAACAAATTCATGAATTAAACCACCTTTATACAGACTTCATCTTTTCTTTTCTGATTTCAGCAAAATTACCTTCCACCTGACTTGTATCCGCCTCTATATTTTCACGAACAAAGACTTTCTTGATTGTCAAAAAAAATATTCTGGCATCCGTAAGAAAAGTAATATTTTTTACATATTCGACATCCTTAGCAAGTCTTCTATCCCAGTCCAGTAAATTACGTCCATTCACTTGCGCCAGACCTGTAAGTCCTGGTCTTACTGTATGTCTTAAGCTTTCTTCCTCTGTATAATATGGAAGATAGCTAATCAATAATGGTCTTGGACCGATTAGACTCATATCACCCTTTAATATATTCCATAACTCTGGTAATTCATCCAAGCTTGTCGAGCGTAATAACTTACCAAATTTGGTCAATCGTACCGAATCTGGCAACAAATTACCGTCTGCATCTCTTTCATCTGTCATAGAACGGAATTTACACAATTTGAAAATCTTCTCATTATACCCTGGTCGCTCCTGATGGAATATTACAGGAGAGCCAAGCTTACATCGAACCAATATCGCCACAACAAGCAATACAGGGCTTAACACAATAAGCGCAAACAACGATATAACAATATCTAACAATCTTTTTATAAATTTACGATACATCGCTATACCTTTCTACTATCTATTTTCCTAACAGGCCACGGATAATTCCAATAATCTTCTCCATATCCTCTGGTGTATTCTTAATATCACTTGGCAGACACATACCTCTGTTAAAGATATCCTCTCCCACGCTGATACCACCGTCATTATGATTCATAAAATCACAGCTTGCAAATACAGGCTGTAAGTGCATTGGCTTCCAGATCGGTCTTGACTCTATGTTCTCCGCCTCTAAGGCGTCCATAATCTCATTCACGGATACTACGCAGCCTTCTCTCAAGGTCAGGCATGACAACCAATTATTGGCATCCGCGTCAGGATTCATCGGATTCATTGTAATATCCTTAATATCCGCAAAGGCTTCCTTGTATTGACGATAAATCTCATTCTTGAGACGCTTATGTTCATCCAAATGTACCAACTGTCCTCTTCCGATTCCAGCCACCACATTACTCATTCGATAATTGTAGCCAATCTTGGAGTGCTGATAATGTCTTGCCTGATCTCTTGCCTGTGTGGAAAGATTTCTAGCCTCGCTAATCATATCCGCTTCCTTAGATACCAGCATACCACCGCCTGAGGTTGTGATAATCTTATTACCATTAAAGGAATAAATACCAAATCTGCCAAAGGTTCCTGTCTGACGTCCTTTATAGGTAGATGCAAGTGACTCTGCAGCATCCTCAATTAACGGTACATTATGTTCTTCACAAATCTCCATAATCTCGTCAAGCTTTGCAGGCGTTCCATATAAATGAACACAAATAACCGCCTTTGGATTTGGATATTTCTCAAACGCCTTACGCAATGCCTTTGGCGACATATTCCATGTATCAGGCTCTGCATCAATAAATACAGGTATTGCCTTCTCGTAACAAATAGGATTGCAGGTAGCAGAAAAAGTCAGGTCTGAAACAAATACCACATCTCCCTGTCCGATTCCTAACAGCTTGACTGCAAGATGTATTGCTGCTGTTCCCGCACTCAACGCTGCAGCATAGCCGCAATCTGTATATTTCACAATTTCATCTTCAAATGCATTCACATTTGGTCCTAATGGTGCTACCCAATTAGTGTCAAATGCCTCCTGTACAAACTTCTGTTCTTCCCCATGCATTGTAGGGCAGGACAAATAAATTCTCTTATTATTCTCTGCCATATTAATAACCATGCCTTTCCACTATGATTAGTCTTCCTTTGGAATATAGGTTGGTACAATCTCTTGAACCAATGGTCTGATATCCTCCGTCTCCGCTTCTACTGCAAGCTTTAAAGCATTCAACTGCTTAAAGAATTTCTCTTCATCTATCTCTATCGGCTTACCTATATGAATCAGCTTATTATCCGTATCCGTCATTCCCTCTTCGTTCATAAGAAGCTCTTCATATAGCTTTTCACCAGGACGAAGTCCTGTAAATTCAATCTTAATATCTTCATCTACCTTATAGCCTGATAAGCGAATCAGATTCTTCGCCAAATCAAGTATCTTAACAGGCTCTCCCATATCAAGGACAAAGATTTCTCCACCCTTTGCATAAACTCCTGCCTGTAATACCAGAGATACCGCCTCTGGAATCGTCATAAAATAACGAATAATATCAGGATGCGTAACAGTCACAGGTCCCCCTGCTAATATCTGCTTCTTAAAGAGCGGAATAACACTTCCGTTACTTCCTAATACATTACCAAAACGTACTGCTACAAACTCCGTATCATAATGTCTGTTGTAGGTTTGAATTATCATTTCACAGATACGCTTGGAGGCTCCCATTATGTTCGTAGGATTTACCGCCTTATCCGTAGAAATCATAACAAATTTCTTAACATCATTCTGTACCGCTGCCTGCGCTGTCTTCCAAGTACCAAATACGTTATTCTTAATCGCCTCGTTCGGACTCTCCTCCATCAATGGCACATGCTTATGTGCTGCTGCATGATATACGATATCAGGGCGATACTTCTGCATAATCTGATTGATTCTGCTGGTATTACGGACAGACGCAATCAACACCACAAGATTAAGATATGGGTACTTGCGTCGCAGCTCCTGTTGTATTTCATAGGCATTATTCTCATAGATATCTACAATAATCAGCTGTTCAGGATGATGGCTTGCAATCTGTCTGCACAGCTCACTACCAATAGAGCCGCCTCCACCCGTTACCATAACAACCTTATCTCGGACGTAACTCATAATCGAGTCTAAGTCAACCTTTATCGGGTCTCTGCCAAGCAAATCTTCTACATCAACATCTCGAAGCTTACTGACATTTACCTCACCATTTACAAGCTGATAAATGCCTGGTAAGGTCTTTAACTTACAGCTTGTTTCCTGACATATCTCAATAAGTTCCTTTAACTGTGAGCGACTCAAAGACGGAATTGCAATCACAATCTCATCAATTCCATAAAAAGCTGCCGACTCTACTATCTTATCTCTACCGCCTACAATTTTAACACCCTGAATATAACGTCCCCATTTCATAGTGTCATCATCTATAATACACTTAATCTTCATAACACTATAATTGCTGTTGGCAATCTCTTTGATAACGGTATTACCTGCTTCGCCTGCACCAATTACCATTACTCTAATGGTATTCTTCTTGTTCTGACTCTTATGCTTAATTCCTCTTGCAAATCTATATGAAAATCTTCCAAACACCGTAATACCCATCAGTGCTGATGCATACATAAACGGATAGCTTCTTGGAACTGTATAATTCATAAGGCGCATTCCAGCATAATCTAAAACTGCACACAAAAAGCACGCAGCCGCAATATTCTGCGCCTCCGCCACTCCTGCAAATGCCCACAAACTGTGATACAGCCTGAATGCATAAAATACTATCAAAGTAATCATAATATTAATAGCCAAAAAATTTAAAACAGGGCTAAGATATATCTCAGGTATACTCTTATAATCGAGTTCAAAACGAAGTAGCAATGGTATAATACTTGCCAGACATACTGCCATAATATCAACTATTACCAAAATAATCCTTCGATGTATCAACTGTTTATTCATATGATTAATCAGCTTCATATATGCTCCCATCCAGCCATTGGTCTAACTACTCCCCAGCAAAGCCAATCGACTAACCCTTTTGCTTATTGCTAACTACAGGCTCCTGCATTAATAACATCTGAACGAGAATAAACACAAATCCTGTAGGAATCCCAGGATGAAATGCCCACTCTGTCACACTGGTTATCCCAAATACAATCACGAGTGCAAACGGTACCAGATAAATTGTATATCTTGTTCCATACTTATAAAACAGTCTTACTGCTCTCCATAAAGTCAATGCACAAAGTATTAAGAATACAATTCCTGCGGGAATCCCAAAATCATACGCTACCTGCAGGTAAGAATTATGTGCATGCACATATGTTTTACCATTCTCTAATGGCAAAGAAAGATTTTCATGCCCTTCTATTGTCAGATTCTCAAAATATCCTCTATAAATATCCATGCGTCCATTAGAAACATCTTCATCTATTTCTACAACATAATCCACTGTAACAGATGAATCTGTCTTATCCGTATCCACAGCAACCGCACTGTTCTCTACTGGATTCTCTTCATTCTCCGCAACATAAACAGACTCTTCTTCCTCCTGTCCTACAGAGATTTGAAATCTTCCTAATAATACTGATAAGTATCTCTCAACGGATATATACTTTTCAGTGTCGTTGATATCATCACCCTTATGAACATTATGCTCTCTGTATGCCGTCTCAATTGTACTGATATATACAGGGTCATCTGCCAACGCAGGAAGCATTCTGGTCATCGAAAAGTTCAATGGTAAACACAAAACAACGGCCAACCCAAGAATTAACAGTTCCTTGCCCATTACCACTAAAGACTTCTTAAACACAAATGCTGCCAACGCAAATATCAGCACAATAGTTATTAATATAGATAACATCGCAGTTCTCGACATGGACATCAGAATACCACTAACACTCATGCCAAATATGAATAACTCTTTCCAACCTCTTCTGATAAATCTGACAGGCTGTCTCCACCTGCTATACAGCTTAGCAAACGCAACACCTGCCACAATCGTCAGAAACATACCAGTATACGCCACCGTATGGAACATTCCGCTATATCGATAAAAATACCACATATTATAAGGACGATGATGCATACTATATAACATATAAATCGCATATGATATAAAAACACCATTGGTAAAATTGGTTAGCAATCTGCTTCTACCTGTTGCACTCAGATTATATAACAACAAGACTACAAATGGCAAGGTTGCAGTGAAAACCCAATTTTTGTCAAAACGCCAATAAATCATCAAAAACGCAAACAAAAGCCATACCAGTAAAAATGGCTTTGATATCTGTTTCCAGCAATCCTTCTTCAATTGTAATACTGCATTAAGCACTACCAGTCCCCAAATCACAACCACAGCCAGGGTCAATTTAAGAACGTATAACTCCTCACTCTCTCCCTCATACATATAATAATATATAAAGGAGCTTATCATCGACAATCCCAGCCAAATATAACTAAAAATATTACACAATTCCTTCTCTGTCTGTATCATCAGGAATGCAATTCCAAGAAAAATCAACATCCAGCGAATGTTCGTAACATGTATAAATTCCCTATCGGCATTCACATATTGACACAATGAATGTATTGCCAAACCAAAGCTCATAGCTTGTAAGTAGTTGCGCCACATCAAAGACATACGTCTGTATACTGGCAGCTTCTTCTCTATCTTAATAGCCTTTGGCATTAAAACTACGCACAAAAGCCACATCATTGCTGAAATAATTCCTATCGCATAAACAATCCTGTCAAGTATCGCACCGCCAAACACATTCTTACATACAACCAAGATAAATACCGCTGTTGAACCCGCGCCGATTAATATAGCCGCTCCAAAACGAATATATGCAATATAATCCAGAACCCAATTCCATATCTTATCCAACATCAGTGTAAGCGCAACATATACCCCTACTGCTAATAACACAGTAAACAGACCTGCCAGTACTATTTTCCATGCAGGTAATGCCTGTGTATAATCAAAATCTGCGATTAATGCTTCTTTATCATTATAAATACCATCAATATATAGAATCTGATTCTCTTCCTGTTCAAGCATTACTTTCTCTGCAATCGGAAGAATCAGCTTCTCATCAACCGTTCTATTCACTGTATAGCTTGGTATCAAAATCTCATAATAATAGTCTTGTCCAGGTACCACATCCATATCAGGTGTTGCAATCAATGCCCCATCCTTCATAATGAGCTTGCACCCAACCTCTTCCTCGTATATACAGGAGAATTGATTATTATACAACCGAAACAGAACATAATCATCTTTCTCATATTCCATACATGACATATACAATGTAATCTGATAAAGATGCTCTTGCGTAAAACGAACGCCCTGAAGCTTTTTATCCGCCCCCATAAAGGATGCTGCATGTGTATATTCTACCGCTGTCATCGCCTTCTGATTAGAATAAGTATGCTCCTTTACGATACCCATAGGCCATATTCTGGCAAATAAAACAAAAGCAAGAGTAACGATTATAATTTGAATGATTGTATTTCTTTTTACATTCTGTTCCGTTAATTTAAATAACGATGTCAGCTTTGACAACATAATAGCTACTCCCTCCTTTGCATTCCAGCTTTTGACATTCTATCAAGTATACCATAATCGGTCTCTTATGACAATATTACTCATTTTCCGCATTTTTTCCACTTATTTCATCGCGTATTACATACTGTGGCGAATTATTAATGCTGATATAGATTCTTCCAATATATTCACCTATCAATCCAAGCATCAGCATAAGCATTCCACCTATAAATACAATAACCGACATCAGCGAACTGAATCCAACAGGTACTGCGGGATTAATCAGTTTCTTAATAATCGTATAAAATCCATATAAAAATCCTACGCCCGCACAACAGGAGCCTACTACCGTAGCTACTCTTAAAGGCAAAATCGAAAATGATGTAAATCCGTTAAACCAAAGGCTGAGAAGCTTCTTCATAGTATAGCCTGATTCTCCTATCTCTCGGCTTCTATGATTTACAGGTACATTAGTAATATTCTTTGTTGCTCTAAGTACCAATCCGATTACATATGGATAGCTGTTTTCATATGCCAGCATACTTTCCACAACAAAACGTTTTACTGCAAAATAACTGGTAACATGCAAATCCTTAGGCTTTCCTAACATTACTCTTGTCATAATATCATTCATCCATGAACCAAAATTACGAAACATGCTATGCTTTTTGGTTTCGTACTGTGCGTAAACCACATCACTGCCGTTCTCAATTCCCTCAAGCAGCTTTCCAACCTCATCCGCTGGTGTCTGTCCATCGTCATCAAGGCACACTATAATATCTCCATCTGACTTTCTTAATCCTGCCATTAATGCCGAATGCTGTCCAAAATTCTTTGCAAAATTAATTCCCACAATATTGTCATACTGCTCACACAATCTGGTTATTACATCTAACGTATTGTCCGGTGAGCAGTCATTTACAAGAATAATATTATAAGTATACTGCGCAAGCGTCTGCATGGTAGTTTGTATCTCTTTTACAACCCCTTCCAAAGTCTTTTCACTTCTATAACACGGTATAATAAAGCTTACCTTCTGCATATTCTCCTACACCTTTCTTTCGTTTCATTCCAACCTTTATAACTAATTATGAATAATGCCATAAAAAATCAAATCTTCGTATTTGCCATCCAAATAAAGCTCCTGTTTGAAATACGCCTCCTGCTCATAGCCTGCACCTTCATGCATTCTGCGGCTTGCCATATTATACGCAAGCACTCTTGCTGACAATTTATGAAGCCCCAATATTTCAAAAGCATACCGTACCATTAGTCTCGCCGCTTCTGTTCCAATTCCCCTTCCGAAAGCCTCCTCTTCACCTAAGAAGATTCCTTCCTCTGCTTTGGAATGCTCCTCTTCAATATTCTGGATATAGACAACGCCAAGAGGCTTATCCGTTTGCAAATCGCAGATAATAAACTGAATCACTCTGCCTGTTGCTACCTTCTGCTCCATCCAGCAAATATGCTCTTCTCTGCTAATCGGCTTTCGATATATGAAATTCTGAACAACCTTTTCATTGTTTCTCCATTTCACTACCAAATCTGTATCTTCCAATGTAATCGGTCTAAGATAAATCTTCTCTCCAATCACACGCACATCCTTCTTTGTCGGTTCCATATCTTAAATTATACCTTTCTCCTATCCCTTAATCGACTGCCTTTAATTGATATACATAGAATGCTTCCTGAGCCTCCGCGTATATCGTATCCGATATGTCAATCTGTATTTCATAGCCCTTTGCCATATAATAGTCCTTCAACCAGCTGACATCCTTATCACATGCCGCCACAAAAAATGTATTCCCTTTCTCCGACAAAAGGGCTTTCTCAGGCACTGTAACATCTGACTGTATAAGCTTCTCATACATAAGAGGACTCTTTGCCGCCCATCCGCCGCAAATATCAAAATTACGGTATGAATTATCTACACTTTGGAAAATTTTCTCTGAATAAACAGCTCCCTTGTATGATGTTGAAGAATATACATCTACAGAATAGTAATTTTCCTGATGTTCCTTACAATATGTGATTAATGCCTCCCAACGTTGATTTGCCACTGACCTATTCTTATATTCTTGCCCAGTTTGTTCCACATTAATCATTAAGGTTACAACACCACATAACGCAAGAATCAGAACACTGCCTAACTGCTTCATGTACCAAAGCTTACGTTGACCATCTGCCATGCTCTGAAACTTAAACTCCTGTATAAGCCATCCCAGCAACACAACAAGCTCTGCGAACAGCAACGGTGTTGTAATTCGTTCAGGGATTCTGTCCACCATAAACAAATACATCCAAACAATACTTCTAACACCAAATAACAACAGTATTTTCCAATAGCATCCACTTTTCTTTCTTGCAAAAGCTAAAAGAAAATATAACACATATGCTGCTACTATTAAATAAGATGGCTGCTTCAACAAATGTTCCTTATAAAGCCACAATGCTTCCGCAGGAGAGTTTTTACTGACAAGTCCGCCTATAGAATACAAATCCTGCCCTTGCTTAGCCTGCTCCTTCTGATACTCTGCGATAGCCTGCATCAGTTCAGTATCAATTCCTTCATCCAATGAAAAATTATAATTCTGTAGCAAAATATAAGACTCTTTCGTAAGACCTATCTCCTGATAGAACTCTTGATGCTCCTCATAAACAGGTATCTCGTAGAAATCATATAAATCCGTCCTTGCATTGAAAAAACTGCGAAAATCTTTCCACTCCGTCGAACTGTATGCACACATATCTATTATAAATAGCACTAGCATCCCTGCCAAAGCGGTCATAATTAGTAAAATATACTTCTTTACATTTTCTAAAGTAAAAATTTTATCTTCACTAAGCCATTTAATCATACCAGATAACAGAAGAAACGGTAAAAGCATCACGCATAATTCCGTTCTGATACAAAAAGCAAGCCATATTAATGTAAGTGCAGCTATATTCTGCTTTATAGCGTCAATCCAATTCTTCTCTTTCTCTCCCGTTATATACCAAAAAATCGCTGCTGCCATGCACAATCCACTGGTAACGCTATATTGTACAAACACAAAATTGCGAAGCAGTATTCCACCTGTTACCACTGCTTCTACTACCAGTAATATAATCTGCACCTTCCTGCTGCGAACCATCCCTGTGAGACGCCAGGCAATAACCGCCAACGCCCCAAACTGACACAGACACAAAAACAAGCCATACCAGGCAATTCCAGGAATGGCTGTATATAGTACCGCAAGTAACCAGCTCAGCGGATACAGCATCTGTATGCTATATCCACTTGGAGTTCCTGTATAAGTACCTGATATAATGTCCTTAATCACTGTGTCATCATTTAAATCATAGTACGTATCAAACGATACTGCTAAGCCAAGCATTAACAGAAGCGCAAAGACCAGAACGCCCCCTAGCCTGAAAAGCTTTTCGTTCTTCTCACTCTTTATCATACACGATAAAATTCCTTTACCTTCTCTATACAATATGCCGCTTCCTCTTCCTTCAGAGTATAATACATCGGCAAGCGGAATAATCTATCACTTTCCACTGTTGTATACCTGTCTTCACCATGGAATCGGCCAAATTTCAAGCCTGCAGGTGCTGAATGAAGAGGCACATAATGAAATACAGATAATATTCCATTCTCCTTCAAATAATCAATCAAAGCCGTTCTTTCTTCCAGATTCTTTGCCTTTGCATAATACATATGTCCATTATGCACGCAACCCTCAGGAACAACAGGAAGCTCTAAAATACCTTTCTCTTCCAAAGGCTTGAATGCCTCATGATACTGCTGCCATCTGTCCAGTCTTGCCTGTGTAATCTCTTGCGCAAGCTCAAGCTGTGCCCACAAATAAGCTGCATTCATATCACTCGGAAGATATGATGAACCATAGTTCATCCATCTATACTTATCAACCTGTCCTCTATAATACTTAGAACGGTCAGTTCCCTTCTCGCGAAAAATCTCAGCATCCTCAATATGCTTGTCGTCCTGTATCAGAATTGCGCCGCCCTCTCCCATACTAAAGTTCTTCGTCTCATGGAAAGAATAACAGCCAAAATCTCCAATTGCGCCAAGCTGCTTCCCCTTATAGGTAGCAAGCATTCCCTGCGCCGCATCCTCGATAACCAACAGATTATGCTTCTTAGCAATCTCCATAATCTTATCCATCTCACAGGCTACACCTGCATAATGTACTGGTACAATGGCTCTTGTTTTATCAGTAATTGCTTCCTCTATCAGATTCTCATCTATATTCATGGTGTCAGGTCTGATATCCACAAATACAATCTTTGCTCCTCGTAATACAAAAGCATCCGCTGTAGACACAAAGGTATAAGACGGCATAATTACCTCATCGCCTGGCTGAATGTCAGCCAAAAGCGCCGCCATCTCCAATGCATGTGTACATGACGTAGTTAACAGACATTTTCTAGTACCTGTCTGTTCCTCTATCCATTCACTGCATCTCTTGGTAAAAGAACCATCTCCGCAAATCTTTTGATTCTGTACCGCCTGCATTACATATTCCATTTCCTTTCCCGTAAACGGGGGCACATTAAAATTAATCATACTTGTCTCACATTCTATCTCAATCTAACTTTTATTTGCTATTAACGTAACAGATTTACTATAAATCTTCTCCCTTATCTTATACTTTTTTTGCTTTTTTTACAATGCTTATATGCTTATTCATAATATTCTTTGATATGATATGCTTCTATTTCGTCTACTAATATTCGCATTTTATCTACATACTCTGTATAGTTTTCAGAGGTTAATGCATACTCCTGCGTATTCCATTGCTCTACCATCCACGCATTGATAGCCTCTGAAAAATGAATATTATCCATATAATGATTCAAATCAAGTATAATACTCTCTTCCGCCTGATAATAATTTATCCTGACATTATCATACTGTGATAATCTCCTTGCTGACTCTTCCAATGCGTAAAAATACTGCTCCAACTCTCCGCACATATAAATATTATCCCACCATAGCATAGAATAAGGCGGATACATAATATAAAAGTTCGTCTCTGGATGTGCCTTTATCTGTTCCTCAATCAGCGAAATATTTTCGTCAATCAAATCCACATACTCATCAGCAGACTTCACTTCTGCTTTCTCACTCAATCTGTTATATCTACTAACCGTATCTGCTGCCGAGAAAGTCTTATACTGCCCCCAGTTATAGGACATCCCCTCATCATAATCACCAATCAGGGACATTGCAGCCATGTATGGAATATGCTCAAAAATAACAGTCTTGTTCCAAACATACTTCACATCATCGATGGGATTATCATTATATAAATACAACGGCATACCGTCTCCTAAAACCGTCGGCTGTGTATCTGCATACAATGCGAACAGGTCCAGACTATAAAATACATTCTCTATCTCATGGCTTTCATAAGCCCGTTCCAAATAATATATCAAATCCGCAGTCGTCCCTGACTCCTTGATTCCTTTCACTGTCTTACAGTCAAAGCAGTCATCAAACCAACGGTTATTAAAATTTTCTGCAACCGAAGACCCTAACAGGATACTGTCATAATCAAAATGGTCAATCGTTCCAACACACTGATATTCCGCCTTTGTCACTACTGCTTTTAACGGACTTACAGGCGAATGATAATGGAAAAATGGGTCTATCACAATTACAACTGCTGCCGCCAAAGCCAGTAATACGCATACCTGTATAAAAAAATGCTTTAAAAATTTCTTTTCCATGCCATCTCCACTTTAAGAAGTTACAATTTTAGAAGTTAAAATATAAGAACGTGCTGACTCCTGATAACGAAAGCACCGACCACACAAACAGAATTGTCAGCTTCCACGAAAATCCTATGGTCAGCTTTCTTTCCGTCAGACGTTCTCTTGTTGTTTTCCCGCTAATCAGAGTAAATCCAACTAACAACAACACTAAATATGCAGCCAAATTCACATATGGAAGCAGACTATCAACTGTCATTGATATTGCCTTGCTAATAATATATATCTCTGGTATCTCCAAACAATTCGATACAATTAAGATTCTCTCAGATATTCCCCAGCGCGTCAGTTGCTTCATATACTGAATTCCATCTGCCATAGAGTCACTTCTAAAAAATACAAATGCAATACAGACAAATAAAAAGGTAAATATCTGCGCCATTCTTCTATACAGCACTCGAAGCACACTCTTTCCCGTTCCTTCGCCGCTTAACATTCTCTGACTCAAGCCTGCCTGAAGACTGTTAACCGCTACCGCAACACCATGCAAAACTCCCCAAAACACAAAGGTCCAGTTTGCGCCATGCCATAATCCGCTTAAAAAGAAAACTACCATTGTATTCACTACTGTTCTCAGCTTCCCTTTTCTGCTGCCTCCCAGCGGAATATATACATAGGTTGTAAAAAATCTTCCAAGCGTCATGTGCCAGCGCCTCCAGAATTCCTTCACACTCGCTGACTTGAACGGAGCATTAAAGTTATCAGGTATCTCTATCCGAAACATCTTACCAATACCAACTGCCATATCGCAATAACCGCTAAAGTCAAAATACAGCTCCAAAGTATAGGATAATGCAATTACCCATGCGGATAATGTATCTAAACCTGTAATATGGGTAAATCCATACTCTACCGCAGGAGCAAGATTATCCGCCAGTAATACCTTTTTTGCCAAACCAAAGGTAAACCATGCCACACCATAGGCAAAGCTGTTCACATCAAAACGCCTTTTACTCTTATCCTGAAACTGTGGCACTAATTCTGTGTGAAGCACAATCGGTCCCGCTATCAACTGCGGAAAGAATGTTACAAAGCATAAATAATCCAGTAATTCATAATGCTCTGACTCTCCTCTGCAACGGTCTATTACAAAAGACAACTGTTGGAAGGTAAAAAAACTGATTCCCAGTGGCAAAAGAATATTTTTCATATTAAAATCTGTCTGCAATAACGCATTCAGATTCTCTACAAAGAAATCATAATATTTAAAATAACCAAGTACCCCTAAGTTCACAACGCAGCCCATTACAAGCATTATCCTGCGAAATACAGGTGTGTCTTTCTTTGCTATCAGCCAACTCATGCCATAATTTAAGGCACAGCTAAGTAAAATAACTGCCAGATATGAAATATTAAAATAAGCATAGAACCATAAAGACATTCCAACCAAAAACATCTGCGCTAGCTTATATTTTTCCATATAATTCAATAAATACCACCCGAGTAACGCCAGTGGCAAAAACAGAAAAATAAAGATATAAGAATTAAAAAGCATATCCTTAACTACTCCCTTATGATTCTATAATAAATACCTGATAAGCTTCATTTTGGAATCCGCATGCATAACCATGAAGTTCCATATACTCCCTAAGTGCCATAAGCTTGACGTCTGTAGTCGTCTCCAGCTCTTTTGCTGCATTTGCTGACATAATTACAACAGGCATTTCGCCCTTAAGTTCAATATTGCCTGCCAATCCGTTTAAATCTGCCTCCAAACGTTCCAACTCCTTGGAATCCAAATCTGCCCATGTTGTAAATACTGCTGGCTCCATATCAAAAATATAAGAAATCGCTGGTATATCCCCGTAAAGAATGACTCTTTCTTCCAATAAATTATTTTCTAAGAGATATCCACCTAATTCATCCAATGCATTTACTTTATCCACAGCGGCATACAATCCTTTAGTGGATTGTGCACCTGTAATCTGCGCTTCTACACGTTTTTCTCCCTGTGGCAGCACATCATGAAACACAAATACAATACCAAATAAAATGCTCTGCACACTTACGCCCGCAATCAGAAAGCCTACTGTCGCTTTAAGTGCAAACTCACTCTTATGTCTCTGGCAGAATTGTGCAAGCATACACATTGATACTGGTGCCACCAAAAAGAGATTATTAATAATCGGAAATGTACCGTTATTACTGCCAAGGGGAGTTACCCAGATAACCACCAGCAGTATAACTGCCCAAAGCTTTTCTTCCCTTTCACTTCTTGCAGACGCAATCACATAAACGCACAGTAAAATGACTGCCAGCAGAAAAACAACTGCCCACTTATACATACTAAAATAATCACGGTAATCCAGTCCAAACATACCGCGTCCATAGCATAGTCTCAACAATACCGCAAAACCAAGTATATAGAGAACCTTCTTTAATCTCTCAAATCGCCCCTTAAGGAACGAAAACAAGACAAAACCAAGCCCCATATAAACTGCGATAATCACAAACCAGGCGCCATATTGCACATAGTCCTCTATCATTGCCGTTATCATGGAGGTCGGCTTATAATCTGCCGCCTTATCCGTCATTCCAAACAAGGAGCTTATCATACTTGGATATGCATCCAGTCCATAACGAACACTTATCCACAACAAGCCAGGTACAAAGCCTAAGATATACCCTAATATACACCAGCCCGTCTGCTGCAACACACTCTTCTTACAAAGCCACGCATAATACCAGACAGGAATAATAAGTGCCATATAAGTGATATTAGGCATTCTTACAAGCACACATGCTCCAAGTAATACTCCTGCCGCTACAAAGCACCATGTCTTTTCCTCAGTCAGTGCCTTATATAAAAGCATCACCGCAAAAGCCATCAGCAAATATCCCATATACTGATACAATATGGTAGATGGCGCCCAGCAAAGAGACAATGCAACCAATTCACCCAAAAACAGCAAATATTTATGAGAAAATCTTTTTATCAAAAAACGATAGCAAACTGCCGCCACTCCACCTATCATAAGAGATGTATAACAGTTCATTCCTACCCATGTAGAGCCAAAAGGAAGCTTCATCAGAAGTGTTCCCACCGCATTCGCAAGATAAGTAGCAATTTTCCATACCCCATCCATCACCTCAGCAAAAAGATAGTTACCAAGCGAATAGCCTGCATCCATCACATCCAGTCCTGTATTTACTTTTCTTAACGGATATAGCAAAAGAATGAGCGTCAGGATATCCTCAATTGCTATCTTACTTTTCTTTTTCGGCATTCTTATTTCGTCCTTTTATTGTTAATAATAATTCTATTTTATGAAAGAGCTTTTGTCTTATAATCTCAATCACTGCACATACAATAAATACTGCAATAACAGTAACAGTCATATGCAATATAAACACAATCGGTGAACCCTGTGCAAATCTGGCGCAGTCAAACCACTGCTGCCACAAATAGCGCAGATTCACATGCTCATGTATCAGATATACACCAAAGGTTGCACCTGCGATACTGTAAATTATGCGTTTACCGACACCAACCTTTGAATCCCAGCTCTCTGCCTTTGCACCTCTTCTGTCACAGGCAATAAACAAGCCAACAGCCCCCAAAAAGCAAAGCAAATGATTATAAGAGTAAGTGTAAGTAATCATATCATGAAGCATACCCTTTTCCAGATATAGCGCTCTAAGCACAAGCATCCCTGCAAAGGTCGCAAGCGCACATACCATATAGAGCATCAATCCATACAATCTTCTCTTCAAAAATCCGATTCTATACTCTCTGATATAAGCACCTGTCAAATATAGACAGATAAACCACAATATATCATATCCCGCCTTATCCAATGGCAAGTCCATTGGAAGAACAGATTTAGCAACTGATGAAAAGCATACTAACAAAACAATAATTCTTTTAACCGTTTTCTGTTCAAGCATCTCAAAGCCTGCATTCAGAAACGGCATCATGATATATAATATTAAATATGCAGTTGCAAACCAGTAATGCTCCGTCACTACTGGGAACACATAACCAAATACAGTATAAATGTCTATATTGTTCCACGCTCCAGTTACGGTAATCATAATCACTCCGATTACAACCGAATAGAATAATACCTGACTCCAGAGCCTTGCAATCTTGCGAAGTGAAAATGTAGAACCACTTCCAAAATAACCGCTAATCAATACATAAATATTGACAGAAACATAGCAAAAAGCTTCTACAAGCCACGCAATATAACTGTTAGTACCAAATTCTAAAGTTGCTGGTGTTAATGCACCGCCCTTCCCCAAATAATGCAGGCAGACAATCAATAACATTGCCACAATCCTTAATATTTCAAAATTTAACTGTCTTGCTTTCTTCACAACTATCTCCTTTATTCCCTTTCACCTATGTTCTATAATCCCTTTAAAGCCTCTACCAGTCTTATCGCACCTTTTCCATCCACCAGACACTGCATCCTTTTGGATTTCTCTTCCCGTAATGCCTTATCCTCTCTGTATTTTAGCAAAAGCCTATTAATATTTGCTATTACATCTTCTGTTCTGGCATCTCCTGCATACTCTATCACATTGTCCTGCGCAAAGCGTATTACATTATCCAGCTGATTATCTACAAATGCATAAGAAATTACAGGTGTCCCCATGGCACATAGCTCATAAAGGGTAGAGCCGCCTGCCGATACAGCCATATCTGCATCCTTCATATACTTTTCTATATCTGAAACAGCTCTGTGGATACACACATTCGGATACTTCTTATATTTATCGCAAATCAATTCATATTTAGGATAATAAACACCACAAATAACATCAATTCTTTCATAATCTGACTTAGGTATCGTTTCCAAAAGCCTGTCCAAAATATCCAAAGCATCAGCACCGCCAGATAATAACAAAAGCTTATCTGCCTTCTTGGCTATCTGCTTCCTGTCACAATTAGAAAACACGTTGCGCAACGGTGCATATGTCATTCCAAGACACAATTTTATATCCCGATAGCGTTCCTCGTATGCAAACTTTTTATAATAATTCGCATAACAAATCAGCATATCCACGTCATATGGAAAAGCGTTTAAATCATCTAAATAAGCGACTTTTACCATTTTTCTAAGACTCTTAAGATATTCTGGCGTAACCTGGTAGCTATCAACCAAAATCGTCTTAATCTTCTCTGCCTCAATCACTTTGGCAATCGCATCCAGTTCGGATTCCATGTCACGCCAGTCTGTTTGCAGCACAATTGCCCGATGCCCTCTTGTCTCTATCAGCTCCACTGCATGAGTGTCTGCAAGAATAAAGGTAACCTCTTCTCCCATTCCTCTTGCCGCATCTGCAATTGACAGGCATCTCATGGCATGACCAGTTGCAATGATTTCATTCATATCAAGTCTGAAATATAACATTCTTCTTCTCCAACTGTGCTATTTACAGTCACGATATCGTTTTAAAACCTCCGAAATCGTATCTGTATACGCAAATTCTAACTTTTCTTTCAATGCTTCGAAATCCTTTAGCTTATGATAGCTTCCTGTTCCTTCCTGCTCCTTCAGCATACAGATCCAGTTTCTTATCTCACTCCAATGCTCTTTGAATAAGCTGACAATCTCTTCATGCAATGTATCATAAGAGGATGCCAAGGTTTCCTTCTCAATATCAAACTGACATTCCTTTTGATATAAAATCTTACCCTTATCCAAGCCTGCGCTAACCTGATGAATTGTTACTCCCTTAGGAGTATCTTCTAAGAAGCTCCATACATTTGGATTGGCACCTCTGTTCCATGGCAAATAAGAGATATGAAGATTTACTACCTTACCTTCCATGTAATCAATAATATCCTCAGTAATCATATGCTGGTAATTGTAGCTTACAATCAACTGCGGATTCCATTCCTTTACCATGTCCAGAGTCAGCTTCTTACGACACAGCACTACGCTGTCGCGCTCTTTTATCCAGTCATATAGCGATAAAGAATTATTATTATTTGTTAAAAAGAGAATGTTCCCCTGCTGCTTACCTGCAAGCTCTAACTGCATAGGTGTTCCTCTCTTAATATCCTGCAAAGCAATCTGCCCAAGCATAACAGGATAATACTTCGGTGCCAGGCCGTACCCTGGTCTGATGACGCGGATATTCTTCTCTGTAAGCACCTCTCCCTGCTTGATATCCTCCACGCAGAATATAGAACGTCTGAATACCATGCTTGACTCTTCCTGCTCTGTAGCACCATAGCTTACTCTTCCTATCGCTTTCTCAGCCTGTCTGATATCATCCACCATTTGTTTAAATTCCGCTGGATTCATAGAAAAAGAAGAATCTGGATTCTCTATTGCTCTGTCCAGACAGAAATGCTTCTCAATAATAGAAGCTCCCATAGCAACCGCAGTTACAGCACCAACAGACCCAAGCGAATGGTCAGATAACCCCACTGGCACGCCAAAAGTGTCTGCCATATTCTGCATAGTCTTAAGATTCATCTCATCTGTAATCGCAGGATATGCACTTGCACAACGAAGCAATGCTATCTGCTCGTTTCCTTCCTCGCGAATCGCTCTTACCGCCTCATCAATCTCTGTCAGTGTTGACATACCAGTTGACATAATAATAGGCTTTCCTGTTCTTGCAATATAACGTAATAATGGAAGATGCAAAATCTCAAAGGATGCCACCTTATAAAAGCCGAGTCCCATATCCTCAAGAAAATCAACTGCAGTCTCATCAAAAGGCGTAGACAGGAAATCTATTCCTACCTTCTTCGCCTCTTCCTTCAGCTCTTCCTGCCATTCCCATGGAGTGTATGCTTTTCCATAGAGCTGATAAAGATTCTCCCCACTCCACGTTCCATTTCCTACCATAAAATACTCATTATCACAATCTATGGTCAATGTATCTGGTGTGTAAGTCTGAATCTTGATGCAGTCTGCTCCCGCATCCTTCGCCGCACGAATAATCTCTTTTGCACGCTCAATACTTCCTGCATGATTTCCAGACATCTCAGCTATGATATACGCAGGATAGCCTTCTCCTACCTTACGTCCATTAATCTCTATCACCTTATCCTGACTCATCCTACACCTCTATTCCTTTCAGAATCCTATATTTCATCTCAGCAATCTTCCAATCCTCTAAGGTATCAATATCCTGAACACTGCTCTCTTCCTGCACAAACGGTACTACATCCTTCATCCATAGAACCTTCTGCTCCTGAAAGCTCTTTGTATTCAGGCAATAGAACTGACCGCAATCATGATAAAACGGTTCTAAATCCTGTGAACGTTTTTTCATATCCTCAGGCCACTTAGGCGTTAATCTATTATCATTGATAACCACACACCGCTGTGGTGGGAAAGAAAACTTCACCACTGGAATTACTGCATCTGACTTTTCCTGCTCTAACAGCATCATTGCTGTCTTTATCGCATTAGCAGTAACAAATGGCGCTGTCGGATAGATACAGCATACCTGCTCAAACCTCTGCCCGATTCTCTCATAGGAATCTAACACTTCTTCAATTACTTCTGCTGTCGTTGCAAAATCATTTGCAGCGCCTTCACTCCTCATAAACGGCACCTTTGCCCCTGCCTTACGGGCAACCTGTGCAATTTCCTCGTCATCCGTAGACACCATAACCTCCGCAAACATCCCTGACTGTAATGCTGCTTCTATACTGTATTCAATAATAGGTCTTCCAAGAAAAGGCTTAATATTCTTTCTTGGAATCCTCTTACTGCCGCCTCTGGCAGTGATAATCGCTACGCTCTTCATATGGGTAATCATCCCTTTCTACAATTGGAAAAAAGCCTGGGTTCTCCAGGCTTTCTTTTCTCTATTTTCTATAATATGCTACTATCTTTTCCACAGCAGCAATCACATCCTCCACATCCTGATTTGTTAAGGAATAATATAATGGAAGACTCATTATCTCCTCATAAAGCTTCTCCGCATTCGGACATAAGCCCTTCTCATATCCCAATCTCTGATAATGAGGAAACCAATATACAGGAATATAGTGTACATTACAGCAAATATTCTCTGCAGCCAATGCTTCAAAAAAGCCTTTTCTGTCTATCGTCAAAAGCTCTGGCTTAATTCTCAGAATATAAAGATGTCTCACTGTATCAGACTCAGGAATCTCCTCCTGTACAAAAAGCTCTGGAAGCTTCGAAAACGCTTCATTGTAACGCTGTACAATCTCATGTCTTCTCTTTGCAAACATCTCTAATTTATCAAGCTGGCTAATTACCAATGCACACTGAATATCTGTCATTCGATAATTATAACCCAAATCTATCTGCTCATAATACCAGCCGCCATGGGATGGATTCTCTAATAAATCTGCCTCTCTAGTAATTCCATGCGCACGATAAAGCACAAGCTTACGATATAACTCTTCGCTATTAGTAAGCACAGCACCACCCTCGCCGCCTGTAACAGTCTTAACAGGATGGAAGCTAAAGGTTGTCATATCTGCAATACTGCCCACATACTTACCATCATACTTTGTACCAATAGAGTGCGCACCATCCTCAATCAGGACAATACCACGCTCATGGCACATCTCTAACAATGGATTCAAATCTGCTGCCTGACCTGTAAAATCAACTGCAACCACTGCCTTAGTCTTATCTGTAAGCTTTGCCTTTACACAGGCAGGGTCAATGTTATAGGTCTTTGGATTGATATCTGCAAACACAGGCTTTGCACCACAATACAATGCACAATTCGCACTTGCCGCAAAGGTAATTGGTGTTGTAATCAGCTCATCGCCCTCATTTACGCCTGCTGCCATAGCCGCGATATGAAGCGCAGCTGTTCCATTACTGCATGCAACAGCATACTTTGCTCCTGTAAGCTCACAAAGTCTCTTCTCAAGCTCTGTTACCTTAGGTCCGCAGGTCAGATAATCACTAACAAGTACATCTGTAACAGCCTTTACATCTGCATCATCAATATACTGATGTCCATAAAATAATTTGGTATCTCGAATCGGCGTTCCGCCGACAATTGCTGGTTTCTCCATAAGCCGTCAAACCTCGCTTTTATTTCTCTAAGTCTACATCCTTAAGTAATTCTCTAATCTCTTCCACTGTAAGCCACTCTGTATTATTACCTGATGAATAGTAGAAGCCTTCCTCTACCTTCTTGCCATTTGGCTGTGGTCTCTTAGACTCCTGCCAGAACATCTGAGGATAAATAATATAATGCTTATCATACTCATAAGTAGTCATAGAGTCCTCAGTAGTAACCATTACCTCGTCAAGCTTCTCGCCAGGTCTGATACCGATTTCCTTAATCTTAATTCCAGGTGACATAGCCTCTGCAAGGTCTGGGATTCTAAAGGAAGGAATCTTACTGATAAAGGTCTCTCCACCCTTAGCCTCTTCCAGTGCCTTAATCACAAGCTTAACCCCCTCTGTAAGACTAATCCAGAAACGTGTCATTCTTGTATCTGTTACAGGAAGCTCTGTTGCTCCCTCGTCAATTAACTTCTTAAATAACGGAATAATAGAACCGCGGCTTCCTGCTACGTTACCATATCTAACGATAGAAAAGCTTAAATCTCTATCTCCACAGTATGCATTCGCTGCAATAAAGAGCTTATCTGATACAAGCTTAGTACCACCATAAAGATTTACAGGGTTAACAGCCTTATCTGTGGATAAAGCAACTACCTTCTTAACCCCTGTATTCAATGCCGCATCAATTACGTTCTGTGCGCCTACTACATTAGTTTTAATTGCTTCGTTAGGGTTGTACTCACATGCAGGAACCTGCTTCATAGCTGCTGCATGAATCACATAATCAACACCCTCAAAGGCTCTCTTCATACGCTCATAATCTCTTACATCTCCGATGAAGAAACGGAGCTTATCCTTATACTGAGCAAAATCATTTGCCATCATCCACTGCTTAAACTCATCTCTGGAATAAATAATAATTTTCTTCGGATTATAATTTTCCAAAACATACTTTGTAAAGCATTTACCAAAGGAACCTGTTCCTCCAGTGATTAATATTGTCTTATCATTTAACATATCTATTTCCTCCACTTATGGTTATCATCGACTAAACAACTTATTTTAGCACAAACACAAGCATACGTCAAAATGCATCTCGCACTATAGCTTTCTAAATATCTTACGATACATATAAAGCGCTTTAAAGTAGAACCTAAAGAATGAAGGCGACTTCATAAGAAGGTCTGCCATCTTCTTCTGCTCCTCATCAAATGCTTCCTGATAATAGCTGTTCTTCTGAAAATCTGGAAACTCCTCCTTCATTCCATTACGAATCAACTCCAAAAAGCTTACCTGCGGCTTCTTAACTCCAAGCATATAGGAATAAAAGGTATTCATAAAATACAACTTAGTAAAAGCAAATTCCAGTTCTTTTTTGAAAGGCTTATAGAAGCCATACTTACGACTTTCCTCTATCAGCCTCTTTCCCATCATCAATCTGTCTTCGCACTTCTCCATCGTAATCTCATGAACTGTGGATGCATCATGCTGATAATAATAGTATAATGGCTCGTCCACCTTCTCAAAATGTGTAAAATGCAGCATCCATATCGGTGACGCACAATTATCCTCATAAAAAGTTTTCTCTGGGAAACGTAAATTATTCTCTTCGATTACACTTCTGCGATAAATCTTGATTACCATACTTCCAGGATTCATTACCAGTAATCGGTATTTTTCAAAATCTAAAACTCCTGTCTGCTCAGCAGTATTATTAGGCACCACTTTGCCTATTTCCATGCTCTGCTTATCTGTATGATTATAATCGCAGCCAACTACATCAGCGCCTGTCTCTTCCGCTCTTCTGACAAGCTTTTCATACATATCATAGGCTACCCAGTCATCTGAGTCCACAAAGCCTACCCATGTTCCCTTCGCCATGGAAAGCCCGATATTTCTGGCGCCTCCCTGCCTTCTGTTCTCAAAGCTCTGAACCGCTTTAAATTTCCAAGGATATCTTGCTTCATACTCCTTCATAATCTTGAAGGACTCATCTGTAGAGGCATCATCTACCGCTATAATCTCATAATCAGCAATCGTCTGATTCACCAAAGAATCCAGACAAAACCTAAGCTTATTATCGCCTGCCATGTTATACACAGGAACTATAATACTTAATTTCATCGAGTACACCTTCCTTTACGTTAACCCGCTTTATCTTACTACCCCGATTTATCGCTCTCTTTCAATCTTACCATTCTCCACACGATATACCATATCGCATTTTTCAATGGTCTGCAATCTGTGAGCAATAATGATTAATGTTTTCTTACCATGTAATCTATTAATAGAATCCATAATGGCAGCCTCTGTATCATTATCCAATGCCGAAGTCGCCTCATCCAATATCAGCACCTCAGGATTGTGATATAAGGCTCTTGCAATACCGATTCTCTGACGCTGTCCTCCTGACAAACGAATACCGCGCTCACCAATGCCTGTATGAACGCCCTCAGGAAGTGTCTTTACAAACTCATCAAGCTGTGCTTCCTTCAAAGCATACCAAAGCTTCTCGTCATCAATCTCTTCCTCTGGAATACCAAAGGCAATATTCTTACGAATATCCGCATCTAACAGGAATATCATCTGTGGAATATAACCCACATTCTGCAGCCACTCTCTATAATGCTCCTGAATATCCTTATCATCTGCAAGTACCTTACCTGTCTGCAGCTTTAACAAACCTAATAAAATATCAATAATCGTCGTCTTACCTGCTCCACTGGTACCTACTACACCAATAGACTTTCCAATTGGAAAAGTTACATTCGCATGTTCAAAAATCAGCTTGTCTGAATTAGGATAGTGATAGGTAATATCCTGTAAATGGACTGCCTCTGTTACAGGAAGCTTCTCCTTTGCTACGATTGCATAGGATATATCTGTGTTCTCTTCACTGGTCTCTTCTACAAGGTTATCACTGACGTTAAAGAAGAAAGGCTCATTAAATGCCATACTGGTCATCTGATTATTAATTCTGCTGGCTGCAGGTAAAAGTCTCATTGCTGCGATACCAAATGCAGCAATCACCGAAATCATGCCCGATACATCGACTCCCATAATAATCAATACCATGATATAACTAAGCAAACCTGCAAAACACACAGATTCAATCAAAAGCTTAGGCGTATTGTTAAACATATGCTGTCTTTGCATTGCCTTTACATAGCCTTCGCCTACCTTACAATATTCATTAATAAAGTACTGCTCTCTTCCTGCAACCTTAATATCCTTAATTCCCTGTACAGTCTGTGCAATCCAAGAATACATGGATGCACCATAGTCCTGATTCTCCTTACCCGTTCTGTTCATAATCGGCTTAATGATATTCTTAATCACGACAAGCGTAACTACCAATAATACACCAACCACTATCGTCATAATCGGATCATATACAGCTAATGCAGCACATAGGAATACACAAACAATCAGCTCCGAAGCAATCTGTAACACTGAAAGAATTAAAGCATACATATTACTTACATCCGCTGTAATACTTCTCTGAATCACTGATGTCTCTGCATTCAGATAGTACTCATAATCCTTCTTCACAAAGCTACGCATCAGCCTTGCAGCTGTATAAAACTGATTGGTAAATACAAACTTATACAAGCTCTTCTGCAGGACAAACTGCAAAACACTCTTACCCACATAAATCAGAATACAGGCAAGAATAGCCAAAACAGAAAACTGTACTGTGTTCTCAATATGAAGCAAGTTACAAATCCACTGATAAGTCTCTCCCTGTGCCAAGGTCTCTGGGTCAACCAATAACTGTACTACCTGCATTACCAGATATACTGCGACTGTTTCTACCAAGGCCGCTATCACCATCAGAACCAGCAATCCCAGCATTGATTTCTTCTGCTTTTTATCCATTAATATATTAATCTTTTTTAGTATCTTTACCATTTTCTACAACGACTCCCTCATTTACCAGCTTCAAACCTGCCTTTTTGTTAAAAGCATGCTTCTCAGGCTCTTCATATGCATCCCAAAAGCTGGCACCTAAGTTAATCTTCTCCTCTACAAATTCTATCGCATTCATCGCTGTTGTCAGAATGGATACTGCCTTCTTAATTCGTATGCCCTCAAACATGTTCAATACTTCAATTGGAAACCTTCCCTGAAGTACAACACAATCAGGACATAAGGCTACATAATCTATCATATCTCGTGGATGCGGTTTTATCAATACCCGATATCCTTTGCAATATTTTTCTATGACATCGAGGCACACCTGCTTACGAAGCTCCTCGTCCTGTGGATGAGGTTCTGTCAGGAACATTGCAAACTCCTCCCCCTCCGTACGAGGCTGCATCTGTGCCAGTAAAGAATCCGCATCTGCAACAAAGGCCCGAATCATCTGCTTCTTCTGTTCAGAAGTCAGTGCCTTTTCCAAAGGCTTTCTTGGAACCTCTACTAAGTAAGGACACGCTGTCGGAACCACACTGATATCATTGACCTCCATGTCCAGACAGTACTTACCGTAACCATTCATAATAAATATCAGATTATGCTTGGAAAACCATGTTTTCAGCTTAAAATGTCCGCTATTTGCAACAAAGGCATCGTCCAGATTCTTAAGGCAGTCCAAACCATCCTCTACAGCATGATAATAAATATGCTTATAGTTCAAATAATAGCCAATCGGATCGCTGTCGCAATACACATAAATATCTTTATATGCCTTAAAATCAATGGTCATATATGGTTCTTCACACTTAGCAAGCAGCTTTGTGAAAATCATTCTGTTTATCATGTGCTTAACAATATTCCCGTAATTCTCACGATATTTTGCAAGCTGTGGAAAAAAACTCTCATGCTTCTCATCCAGCCAGATAACCTCTCCAAAAATTTGGGAGTTTATCAGCTTCTGATCCAAATCTCCAAAATCTGTAGACATTCTGCTTAGCACGATATCTCCCTTTTGATAGTCATGCTTGTACTCTCTTTGCAGCTTCAATTCCTTTAAACAGGAAACATATACATGATAAAAGGTATGGCAGATATACAGTCTGCTCTTGGTTTTCTCTCTTTTCAACAAATGCATCCTCCACTTAACTCAATGACTTTTATCGTCTCACATATTGATAGCCTTTGCACGGTGCTATGTCTGGTGCCTTACCCATAGGTCCGTCATCAGACTGACAAATTAACTCTCCCTGCATTAAGCCCTCACAAAAAGCGTACAATCTTTTTGCTGCTTCCTTAGGATTCCATGTGGTTACCATAGTTTCATATGCCTTGATACCAAGCTTTTTACAAAGCTCTGGATTCGCAGCTAAGGCTAAAACCTGCTCCCTAAACTCTCTATAACATTTATTCTTGTATACCAATCCATTCACTTCATGGCGTACTAAATATGGTGTTGCACCAATCCCATGTCCTGCTACAACAGCACATGCACTGTTCATCGCCTCATTTAACACAGCACCCCAGCCCTCCTGATAATCGCTGGTAAACAGAAAAATGTCTGTCTCCTCCATATAACGTCTCACATTCTGAGGCGGCTGAAATCCATGGAATATAACTTCTTCTTCTAAATGATACTTGGCAACAAGTTTTTTTAAATACTCCTCCATATCACCGCCGCCTACCATATCTAATTGAAAGGATATTCCCTTTTTCTTTAAATCGCGCGCTGCCTTCACTGCATATTCAGGATGCTTCCAGTCTATAAATCTTCCTGCCCAAAGCAATCTGATACTTTTCTTACCTGACTTGTCTAAGTGCAGCTTCTTAAAAAATAGCGTCTTTAAATCATATTCGTAAACTTTTGGAAAATACCCCCAAGTAAACTTTTTATCAGGATAAGCATGAATCAATTCAAAATCAGATGCCACATAAGCACCGCAACATAGCAAATACACAGATGCATCCCTATATTGTCCATGATCCTCATACTTCTTCTTACGTCCTCGTGGAGATATGGATTTCCACTGTCCCTCTTTATAAAGTCTTTCACTCATGCGAATAACAATCTTCCCTGCCTGAAGCCTTGGCTGGATATAAGCCTCATCCTCTACTCCGCCAAAGATAACGATGTCACTCTCCATGATAAGCTGTGAACATACCTCAGGCTCTTTATAATACAGCTTCAAAAAAGGAAGCTTATCCAATTCACTCGCCCAGCCCATTTTCACACGTTCTTCCTCCATGGGCTCTGTCTGTATAAATACATAATCATCCTTCAGCTTATCATATAGCTCTCTCGCCACTGGAATCTGATGGTGATTGATATAGTTAGAAACTACGGTCAATTTCATGATAAATCTCCAATAACCTTAAATAATTCGTCTTTGCATCATGCGTCTTCTCCGCACGTAGCCTTGCATTCGTTGATAATGACATAGCAAGTTTATCATCTGCAAAGATTTTATAAATCGCAGCCTGCATCTGCTTTACATCTGCCGCTGTATACAATAGTCCTTCTTTTCTATCTGATAAAAGATTATGCACACCGCCTACATCTGCACTTACTACAGGTACACCTAAAAGCATTGCTTCACCAACGGAATTCGGAGAATTCTCAATGGCGGACGGGCATAAGAAAACATGTGTTTTTAAAAGTCTGGCACACATTCTTCCAGCCTGTTGATTACCCAAAAACACAACATTCTTTTCCAGCTCATTATCCTTAATCATTTTTAATAAATACTTACCATAGCCCGATATCTTGATTTTATCCTTCAAAGTATCGTTTGCAGTAATAATATCACCCGCTATATAAATCTTTGTCTGAGGATATTTCTCTATAATCTCAGGCAATGCCTCTAATACATAATGTAAACCTTTAATCGGATAGTTTCCCTGACTTAAAAATATAGAATATCTTTCAATCTTATCAATATTCCAGCAATCCTGATAAAACTCATCTCTAAGGGTTTCATTCATAAAATGATACCTGGCATTAGGATTAATCTTCGCTGTTACTTCACGGTCAAAGTCTGTTCTACCAGTGATATGTCCTGTTAGCTTTATCGCCTCAATCTCATTCTTACCCCTTTGAACAAATTTCTGCTGTTGCTGCTGCAAACCATCCTTTTTCAAAATATCTCGAAAGGTTCTCTTCTTCTGAACGGAATATGGCAAACCTGCCATATATACCTTAGCTATCTCTGAGCATAAGCCCTGAATCCCTATTAATGTTCTCTTAGGCTGCCCCCATGCCTTAACCATTGCTAAAGCATGCGGAAATTCCGTTCCAAATATATGAACAATATCTGGGTCAAAATCAGCAATAATCTCTCTTAAACCATCCTCCATAGAAGCATCATAAATCTCTGGATGAACTGTATCCTCTCGGAAAATATAATAATCAACGCCCTGCGTACGATTCTTCACAAACAGTGCATCATCCCATTTAACAAAGCCGCAATTCTCAGAAGCAGGGAAACAAATAGCAAGTGTTATATTATTCTCTTCACTGTGCTTAATAAGCTGCTCTGATAAGCCCGATAACCAGCCTTCCTTTACCATAAAGTTCTGCTTTAGACTTTTCGCTATAAAAGGTATCATAATATTACATAACCACAAAACCTTCATATGCACTATCCCTTCTTCTTATAAATCCATGTTTTAATCGCATTATATAGCTTGGAAAACTGTTCATTTTCAGCAAGCTTACTTCTGATTGGTGCAAGCGTCAGCAACAATATCATGCGATATTTTATATATTTTGCTTTCCCCATATATCGAATCACTATCTCTTTATGCTGTAATGCCGAACGCTTTCTATTCTCTTTTGTTTCAGAATAACCACCGCCCTCATAAGAAGCCACTATTGTCTCTGTATAAACAAACTCCGTCTTCTTCTCATAATAGCACCACAGAAAATGTTCATAATCTGCTCTGACATTGTATTTTACATCGTAGCCTCTCTTTTCGAACATACTTCTATGATAGAAGCAGGTCTGATGACAAGGCACATTTCTATAACATGTGAAATCATTGATACCTGGTGATGCATAAATTACCGACTCCAAGCCCAGATGATACAAATTACCATATATAATTCCTGTGAAATCTGACTGTTCCTCTTTCTTTTTTTGAATAACGCTCGCTACTCTATCCAATACCTGTTCATCATAGAACAAATCACCTGTATTCAGGAACAACAGATACTCACCATGGGCATATCTAACTGCCTGATTCATCGCATCATAAATTCCCGTATCTTTCTCTCTATATAAATGCACATTATCCTTCTTGGGAACACAAGACAACGAACCATCCTTAGAACCGCCATCTTTGATAATCACTTCATAATCTGAATAACTCTGCTTCCATATGCTATCCAGCGTGTCCTGTAGCCTATCCCCTGCATTCAGACAAACTACGATGATACTAAACATTTTTGTTTCGTGCATAACTTCCTCCGCACCTTTATTTATAAATAAATCTTTCATCATTAAAAATCCATGTATCATATGGTATCAGCTTTACGCCATCCCGCTGGGCATCCCATAAAAAAATAACAAAATACAAAATGCAAGCCAAATAAACCAACGCTTTTACTATATTTCTTTCCTTCTCCTTAGAAACCCTGACCGCAATCATCGGAATCATCAACAATTGCGTAATAGAGAAATAGTATACAATTCTCGTAATCACGGGCAGAAATGTGAAGAATACAGACACTGCCGTCGCCAAAATATTAAGCTGTGCATAAAATCTCAGTTCCTTATCCTCTGCCGTTTTATATCGATTCCTATACCATACATACAAGGCAAGTACTGCAAGACACCTTGCCACCATAACCTTGCTAATATCTCCTCCTGCCAAAAAAGATGTATTACGATAGGATGGATATAGCACAAGTGCCACCTGTAACACCAGGTCTTTTAATAAATAACAAGCGATGCATAATCCTATACCAACTGCAATATGCCACTTTTTCCAAGGCAAGCTCGCAATCCAGAATACAGGAATCGTAATTAACACAGACTTATGAAAGAACGCAGCTACCACCATTAGCAAAATAAATTTCAAAAAATCTTTTTTGGTATTCACTCCTGTTACATAGCGCATTCCATACAAAACAAGTGCAAGTGCGAAATAATAACGAACGGTATTAAATGTTTGGAAGTAGATTCCCAACATCATGAACAACGCAAAACTCATAAAGAAGTCTTCGCTTTGCTCATAAAATGCCTTTAAAAACAAAAGTAATGTTGCAAAAGCAAAAACGGCAAAAACGACTTCGTAATATTCGCCACCTAGGATTGTATACACTAGTCTTACCAGCCAGTTAAAGCCTGGTTCTGTCACCACATATCCACCAACAAATGCCTCATGAGCTGTCTTAGTATATTGCTCATAATCATTTCCTACATCAAAACGGATAGCTGACACGATGAAAAGAAGTACAAATATTCCTATCAAAAAAAATCTTATTCGTATAAGCCCTTCTCGTTCCTGCTTCACAATAATCTTCCCTAAGTGACTTTACCCTGTAAGCAAAAGCCAAGGTAACTACCGTAATTCCTATATAGAGAAGCGCAGAAAGTAAATTAACGTTCTCCACTAATTTGCTCCTTCCCGAATTCCCTTTCTCATAAGCTTAAATGCTTCTTTCTCTGGTATCGTCTGACACATTACCTTTCCATGAGCAAGCAGAAAACGTATTGCCATCAGTACCGCTAGCTTGCCATATAGAAAATGATACAATACTCCTCTATCAAAGAAAAATTTCTCGTGATATCCATTAAACCAAGTGGACTCTCTCTCTGTCTCTGCACCAATCAACACAGGCACTGCATGTACCCGAAAGCCTGCACTTAAGCAATCCTTTAGAAAAAGGCTATCCTCTCCATTGCTATACATAGCCCCTCCGCCAAACAAAAGCGAAAAGGTAATATGCGACGCATGAAGCTTCTTACGCCTGATTGCAAAAGAATAGGTCGGATATCTTCCCGCATTCCAAATATGGACACGATGTGCCTTCTCAGTATAATAAGTCGCTCTCGACTCACCTACCTTCATGTTAAACAATAGCATATCCGCATCCTTATACTCTTCAAACTGCTGCAATATCTTCTCTGCATAGCCATCCTCGTAAACAATGTCCTCATCGGAAAAAAGGACAATATCTCCTGTCGCACGAAGCAAAGCATTGTTCCTACTAAGACCTACACCCTTTTCGCAAAAGCTATAGCACTTAATCGTATATCCCTTATACTGATATTCATCATAAGCAAAATGGTCTGTCTGGTTAATAATAATTGCATCACACTGCAAATTCATTCGTTCTGCAAGTGTATTTACATCCTGTTTTACTGCAGATACCAGTACTTCTAATCGCATGTCTCTCCTCCAAGCGTTCCATAATAAAGCTTCATCCATTTCGCATCTGCCTCTGTCAAGACAGCTCCAGATACCTTACATCCCTGTCTCTTCAAATCGCGTATCATATCCTCTGTTCGTCTTCTGCAAGATACGCCAAACGGAATCAGCAAAATCTTACCATCCTCTGTCTCCTCTGTCTGCACTTCTACCAAAGAAGCCTTCTTTCCCTGACGATATCTGATTCCCAAAGAGGTAATTCCAAGATATTTTTCAATACTCCCTCTCGTATAAAAAACATCTGCCACTGCAAATCTCACACTAAAAGCAAACCATGCCGCCAAAAATCCGATTACAAATCCCAGAAACGCCGCACGCCATGTAAACAAAGGCTGAACTACTTTATTTACACCGCTATCTTCTATCTTAACTATACTGTCAAAGGTATCGCTTACGTCTATCTTAACTATACTGTCATAAATATCTCTTTCATCAACTCCGTTATACTCTGTTCCAAAGTATACCAGTGCCTCTTCCAACATGGCAGCTATTTCTTCTACCTGCACAGCATCTTCCCCTCGCACGGTGATTGTCAAATATCTTACATCTGACAAAATATCAGCCGTTACCATATCCTTTACAACACTACGTTCATAGTCAGGAAACTGCTCTACTACCCTTCCAAGAATCAAATCACTCTCAATAACCGTATTCCACGTATAATCATTATAGTAGTCCTTTGCATCAATTCTTCCCTCTGCAAAATCAATATAGTATCTTGTTACCGATTGATACACAGGTACTCTCGCATCAATTGCCACAATAAGCAAATAGAGACCGCTACCAATTACGGCACCGGCCACTCCTATTAGAATAAACTTCTTCAACTGAAACAAAAAACGTATCAGGTATTCCTTACTATCAATACCCTCTCTCCAATACTCCTTCGTCTCCATCCTGCCTAACCATTCCTCTCTGCTAATTCTTGTCTTCCTCTTCCTTCATCTGACGCATAGCGGTTATCTGATTCTCATCAATACCCTCTGTACTATCAGGCTGGAACAGAATCTTCAAAGTTAACAGCATAAGCTTCAAGTCCATCCAAACACTATAATTTTCTATATAAATCAAATCTAATTTCAGCTTATCATATGGAGTCGTATTATACTTTCCATATACCTGCGCATAGCCTGCAAGCCCTGCTTTCACCTTCGTTCTAAAGGTAAACTCTGGCATTTCCTCTAAATACTGCTGTATAATCTCAGGTCTTTCAGGTCTTGGTCCGATAAAGGACATATCTCCCTTTAAAATATTAAAAAGCTGAGGCAGCTCATCAATTCTTACCTTACGAATAAACTTACCAATCGGCGTAATTCTACTGTCATTCTTAGAAGCAAGGCGCGCAACACCATCCTTCTCTGCATCCGTTCTCATACTACGAAACTTAAGAATCGCAAATTCTCTCATATCCTTAGTACATCTAATCTGCTTATACAGAACAGGTCCACCATCATAGCATTTAATTGCAATTGCAGTTATCAACATAAATGGCGAAGCTACGATAATAAGAATCAACGAGCAGACAACATCAATCAATCTCTTTGCAAAGCGCTGTTCAAAGCTCATAACATATTCACGTGTAAATATAATCGGCGTATCAAACAAGTGCAGCTGCGTTGCTCCCTGTACTATGATATCTGGAATCTTTGGCATCATATATACACGCACACCATTACTGTAACAGAACTTTAAAAGCTTATTACGCATCACAGTGCTTAAATCCCACAAAATAACGCCATCATATCTCTGCATAATTTCCTGTTCAAGAACCTCACGTCCTACATCTTCTCTCATGCACTTTGCAATTGTATACTTGTCCTTACGTTCTGCAAATTTCTGCAAAATATCATCAAGAGGTCTGTCACCACTGATTAATAGCAAATTCTTCGGCGGAAACAGATGACTGTAAAATCGCTGACAAAGGAAAGTCCATACTGCCGAAAATGCCACCTGTGCCAAAAACAATAACAGCATCGGTCCTGCATTTACGAGTTTTAAGGATAAAAGCGAAATCTGCAGATATGAAATTACATTAACAAATAATAACGAAAAAGCCTGCGAAAAGAAAACATCAAACGCTTTTAAATATCCCAGTTTCAAGCCACCATACATTGCCGTAAAAAATAATAATAACAAGAAATAAATTGCAAATAATAAAACATATCCTTTGAAATAAAAAGTTCTAAACCATGTATTATACATAATATCCTTGTATACACTCAGCCACACATATCCATACATAGCAGTCTGCACAACAATGCCTAATAAACACAGCTGTAATACGATAATTCTCTTTACCGACTCTAAATGCTTCACTGTCTACACCTCACACACGTCTTATTACTGCACGCACTGCCCAGAAAAACATACAGTACATACTCTTTATCACAGAAAATCCTTCCTGCTTACGGTACAAATTCCAAATTCTCTGAATCGCTACCCATTTGTTAGAAGATAAGGTATTCTCACTTCTTCTATATTTCACCAAATTCTTATTCAATCCATATGCCACACCATATCGCTTCAATATCTGCCACCATGTCGCTGTATCCTCACTTGGAATCTCAGGCATATAAATATAGTCATCTGCAATAAGCTGTCTATCCAGCATTACAGTAGATGTGAATATCGTTGTATTTTTCAATGCTTCCTGATACGTAATCTGCTCTGGTACCGTCACTATCTTTCCTAAGCCACGACCTGTTTCATCAGCAAACTCATACCCCGTAAAGACAAAACCCGCCTGCTTTTTCTGCATAAAAGCAAGCTCCTCCTGCAGCTTATCATTTTCCCAAATGTCATCTGCATCCAAAAAGCAAAGATACCTTCCCTTTGCCTCCTCGATACCTCTGTTTCTGGCTCTCGCTGCGCCTTGATTTGTCTCCTGACAAATCAAACGAACTCTTGCATCCTGCTTGGCCAGTCTGAGGGCAATCTTTCTACTCTCATCTGTGGAACAGTCATCTACCAGCAAAAGCTCCCAAGTCTGATATGTCTGGCTTTGCACAGTTCTCACCGTCACTTCCAGGAACTTCTCCGCATTATATAACGGTACCACTATACTAATCAGCTTGTCCTCTTTGCCGCACATATCTCCTCCATTAAAACTCATCCTTCACAAGATACTTAGGTCTATCCTTTACTTCCAAATATAATTTGCTCATATACTGTCCCATAACACCAAGACATAACAACTGAACACCACCAATAAACGAAATAATACAAACAGTTGATGGCCAGCCTGCTACAGGGTCTCCATAAATCAGGGCCCTTACAAAGATAAATATCATAAATACAAATGCCAAAACACAAAATAACATTCCAAACAAGGATGCAATTGCTAACGGCATAGTTGAAAATGCCATAATTCCGTCTAAAGAATATAAGAACAGCTTCCAAAAAGACCACTTTGTCTCACCAGCTACTCGCTGAACATTCTCATATTCCATCCACTTAGTCTTATAGCCAACCCAGCCAAATATTCCCTTAGAAAAACGATTATATTCCTTCATCGAAATAATTGCATCTGTAACCTGTCTTGTCATAAAACGATAATCTCTTGCACCATCTACAATCTCTGTCTTAGAAATCTTTCGCATCAGTCCATAAAAACGTCTTGCAAAGAACGAACGAATCGGCGGCTCTCCCTTTCTATCCACTCGTCTGGTTGCAACCGAATCATAGCCTTCCTCTATATATCCATACATCTCTGGCAACAAGGCTGGCGGATCCTGCAAATCAGCATCCATAAGAACCGTATAATCACCCTTAGCCTTCTCTAATCCTGCCAAAATAGCAGCTTCCTTTCCAAAGTTCCTTGAAAAAGAAACCAAATGAATCCTCTCATCCTTCTCACGTAACGCCTTCACGGCATCAACAGTTGCATCTCTCGAACCATCATCTACAAATATAAATTCAAACTCAATATTCTTACTATGAAAATAAGCCTCCTGCTTCATTGTCTCAGCATAAAACAGAGGAACACTCTCTTCTTCGTTATAACATGGAACAATTATACTCAACAACTTCTCATACGTATTCATCCCAATAACTCCCTTATCATATACATATTCTCTGCAAAAAGTGTAAACTTCAAGCTTATTCTATCACAAAGTAACATAAAATAAAAGGACAAAGAACAAAGGTATTACATCCTCTGCTCCTCATCCTTTATTAACCTTTTATCCTCTTAGCAATCTCTTCAATAAACTCCGTATTAGTAGGACGCATACACCCTGGCATTACACTGCATATTCCAAAGACTTCCTTCATCACTTCTGGATTTCCCTTTTCCCATGCCGTTTCTATCGCATTTCTAATTGCACGCTCTACCTGCTTGTCATTTGTACCAAACCTTTTTGCAACTTCAGGATACAAAATCTTTGTAACACTCTTTATTGCTTCTTCATCCTCACATACTACGCAAATCGCCTCTCGCAAGTAACGGTACCCTATCTGGCTCGCTTGGCACCCCATCTGCAATAACCATTGCGTACTCTCTCTTACAATACGTGCTCTTTCCTTTACTTCTATTGTCCTTCACCCTTCACTGCTTCATCTCAAATTCAATGTACCTTTAAAAGTATACATTTTTATTTTTAGGAGAACAATGTTTTATTGTTCCTTTTTATAGAATTATAGTAGCCATTTATGCAATTATATTATCTTTCTCTTTTCATTTTACTTTTATATTACCTATTCTTTACCGCTAATATGCTTGTACTTTATCCGCAAACCCGCTATAATAGAAAAGAAGTTTTATCAGTATTTAAGGAATTTGAAATGGAAGTATTATCAGCATTAGTAGAAAATAAAATCTTAATGTCAGCTGTTATCGGCTGGACTGTAGCACAGGTCTTAAAGACCTTGATTCATTTATATTTCACCAAGAGCTTTGTTGCAGAACGTCTTGTAGGAAGTGGCGGTATGCCAAGTTCGCATTCTGCCACAGTATGCGCGCTAAGCACCGCAACCTTTATCCAATTTGGTGCTGGCAGCTATGAATTTGCCATGGCTGCGATATTTGCCATCATTGTTATGTATGATGCCATCGGTGTTCGTCGCGAGACAGGTATTCAGGCACAGATTATTAATGAAATGATGGATTTATTTAACAGTATGAACAAGGAGCTTTCAAGAGAGGACAAGCTTAAGGAATTTGTAGGCCATACTCCTATTCAGGTACTTGTGGGCGCACTACTTGGCGTCGCAATCGGTATTGCTACTATGAATCTTTTATAAGCAAAATCTTTTATAAATAGCACAAATTAAGCCGAAAACATTCTCGTTTTCGGCTTTTCTTTTTCTAGATATTTTTTAAATACTCTGCAATCGCATCTTCCCACTGCGCAAACATATGATTTGTAGTGAGTTTCAACATATAGTTCTCTAATACAGAATTCTTAGGTCTCGGAGCTACAATTCCTGTCTCTCCCTTACTGTACTCTTCACTAGTCACAGTCTCAACCTCTGTCTTCTTACCTGCAAGTCTGAAAATCTCACGTGTGAAATCAGCCCAATTCGTAGAACCCTCACAAGTACCATGGAAGGTGCCATAATTATCTGTTGGAAGCAAATATGCAATTGCCTTCGCAAGCTCTATCGCACTGGTCGGAGAGCCAAACTGGTCTCCAACAACCCTTACCTTGTCATACTTTTCAGAAAGTCCGAGCATCGTCTTAACGAAGTTCTTACCATCGCCATAAAGCCATGCTGTACGCACTATGAAATGGTCTTTTGCAAATTCCTTTACAAAATTCTCTCCTGCAAGCTTTGTTTTACCATATACACTAATAGGTCCAACCTGATCAAACTCCAAGTATGGTCTGTCACCATCACCTCTAAAGACATAGTCTGTCGATACATGAATCATCTTTGCATTATTCTCTGTAGCGGCAATACTAAGATTTCTAGGACCAATTGCATTAATTCTGTATGCATTATCTATATCTGTCTCACATGCGTTAACATTTGTATGTGCTGCACAGTTTACAATGGCATAAGGCTTTACTTCCGAAACCATCTTCATAACAGCATCAATATTGGTAATATCCAACTCTGCAACATCTGTATTCACACATTCAAACTCAGCACTATTCGCATATACCTGATTAATTGCGCGTCCTAACTGTCCGTTACATCCTGTCACTATAATCTTCTTCATATCAAATCTCCATCAACTATTTCTTCTCGCCTAAGCCCAATCTGTTAACAGCAGAGAATATAGCTCTAACAGATGCTCTGGTAATATTTGAGCTTACACCAACGCCATAAGTTACACTACCTTCATTAGCATCCAACATATGAATATATGCTGCCGCCTGAGAGTTCGCACCACTCTGTAATGCATGCTCTTCATAATCAAGAATCTTAATTCTGATATCAAGCTCTTCCTGTAATCCTCGCTGAACTGCATCAATCGGACCATTACCCATTGCTGTAAAGGTCTTCTCTACACCATGATTTGTATATGTTACCTCTACAGAAGTATCAAATGCCGACTCTGCATGTTCTACCAAATCATTCACACGAATCTTCTTAAAGTGAACAGGCTCCTTCTTCTCAAGATATTCAGCCTTAAACTGCTGCATAATCTCTTCTGGTGACACCTCACCCTTTGTCTCAGAAAGCTTCTGAATAACATTAGCAAACTCTTTATGCATTCCCTTAGGAAGCTTGAAGCCAAAATAAGTATCCATTACGAAAGCAACGCCACCCTTACCAGACTGTGAATTGATACGAACAATCGGCTCATACTCTCTACCAATATCTGCAGGATCGATTGGAAGATATGGAACCTCCCAATACTGATTATTTCTTGCTCGCATTGCAGCAACGCCCTTATTAATTGCGTCCTGATGAGAACCTGAAAACGCGGTAAATACAAGTTTTCCTGCATATGGATGTCTTGGATGAATAGGCATCTTTGTACATCTCTCGTATATCTCGATAATATCATTAACATGCTCTATCTTTAACTCAGGATTAATACCCTGTGAGAACATATTATATGCAATATTCAAAATATCAACATTACCAGTTCTCTCACCATTACCAAACAATGTTCCCTCTACTCTGTCTGCACCTGCAAGCAATGCAAGCTCAGCTGCCGCTACGCCTGTACCTCTATCATTATGTGGATGCACACTCAAGATTATACTCTCGCGATTCTTAAAATGTCTGCTCATCCACTCAATCTGGTCTGCATATACATTAGGTGTATTCATCTCTACAGTTGACGGAAGATTAATAATAATCGGGTTCTCCGCAGATGCGCCCCATGTCTCCTGAACAGCTGTACAAATATCCAAAGCAAAGTCAAGCTCTGTTCCTGTAAAGCTCTCTGGGGAATACTCTAAGATAATCTTACCTGGGAACTTTGCTGCACGTTCCTTTACCATCTGAGTACCCTTAATTGCAATATCTGTAATCTGCTCTCTATCCATGTTAAATACAACATCTCTCTGCAGAGTAGACGTAGAATTGTAAATATGTACTACAACCTCCTTAAGACCTTCTATCGCCTCAAAGGTTCTGTCAATTAATTCCTCACGACACTGTACAAGCACCTGTACACGAACATCATCAGGAACCAAATGTCTGTCAACTAACTGACGCAAAAAATCAAACTCAATCTGGCTGGCAGAAGGGAAACCAATCTCAATCTCTTTAAATCCCATATCCACAAGGAACTGGAACATTTCGATCTTCTCATTTACCAGCATAGGATCAATCAACGCCTGATTGCCGTCTCTCAAATCCACACTGCACCAGATAGGTGCTTTTTCAATTTCTTTGTTGGGCCACTTTCTTTCCGGGTAGTCCACCACCGGATTTCTGCGATATCTCTTATAGTTCAACATTTTTTCAGTCTCCTCTTATTTATGCATTTCTATATGCAAACAGCTCATCCCGGGGATGAGCTGCCAATATCATTATTCACCAAGACCGCTCTCTACTGCCGCCACAAGTGCCTGCAGGGCCTCCTGTTCATCCACACCTTCACAGGTAAATTCAATCTCGTCCCCACTCTTTACACACGAGCCTAAGACACTCAGCACACTCTTGGCATTTGCCACATTATCCCTGAACTTAAACGTAATCAATGATTTGTATTTCATTGCCTCCTTACATAGGATCCCTGCCGGTCTTAGATGCAGACCTGTCGGATTTTTAATTGTAACCTTTTGACTTACCATGGTCATCCCTCCACTTACATATGTTTATCATATCATGTCCTGCTCAGAAGTACAACCTCATTCTTCGTCTGAACACATTCTGCCGGAATCTACTCTTGTGCTGCTTCATCTATTTCCGTTTCCACTTCAACGAACTGTACCTGTACAGATACATGATTCACAGCATTCTGTCCTTCTCCAAGTGCAAAGGATACCGGAAGACTATAAATACCAGTCAGACTTTCTGTCGGATGCTGCTCCAGCCACTCTGCCACATCGATAATACCGGTTAATGTACTCTCGCGCAGAGACGCTATATCTGCTGCGAGCCCTTTTACCTGCAGTGCAGGCATATCCTGTTCAATCACTACCTCTGCAATGATTCCTTCCGGTACATTCTGAATCTGCTGATTCTCTCTTCTGAGGGTCAGATTCTTTTCTGCTTCCTCTTCAATATAGATAGTAACCGTTGCCTTTCCGTCAAATTCCTCATCTTCAAAGATAATACCGGTGGAAAGTTTATTCCTAAGATCCACCTCTATCGTCATGGTTTCTGTGGCACCTGTTATATTCAATTCCTCATCAAAAACAATCACGTCAGGCATCCTGTTTAGTGTCTTCGGACTTCCGGCAATCTTCACCGATGAAAGACTGCTTTCCACAACACCTGTCTGCAGATATCCTTCGGCCACCTCACCCGTAACATTGTATACAATCGGCTTTTCTACGATTTTCAGCACTGCCGCATTGACATTTACAGTCTTAACACTCTGCTCCACAGAATCAAAAGACAGTGTATTCCCTTCCTTGTCTATCAGATAAACCGGCAGCGGCGTTGCAAAATCAGTTGTCGCTCCGCTGACATCCACATCCACTATAGCCTTGGCAATCTGATCAACCTTGGATTTCGGTCCTTCCACTGACAGTCGGGTATGGGCAAGTGTAATTCCGCCGCTGTTGCTGATCATATGTCCTTCTGCCACTTCACCGATCATATTGTATTTGATATCAACGGATTTGCTTGCTTTATCCTCAATGGACAACTTTACATTACTGATATTTCCTGAAATATCTATAATATCTCTGGTATATCCGGGACAGGAGAACTGGATTTCCACCGTATTCATACCGGAAATATTATTCAGATCCGCCTGAGCAATGATGTCTCCTTCGCTGAGTTTATCTAAAACCGAACCCGGTGCCTCAACTGTTACACTTCTGAGCGTATCCGTCCCATCTAAAACCTCATAGACCCTTCCTAATTCTACCAATTTCTCTGTATTGATCAGATTGACTTTGATACCGTAAAATGTCTTATCCTCAACAGGATCCTCCTCGATGATAACTACATACCACAGGATAAAAGCAACCGTCAGGGAAGCCAACTTCAGAACCCAGTTATCCAAAAGCATCCGCTTCCAGTTTATCTTCTTTAAGTTCTTCATTCTTCAGCCTTAC
>JAFUKJ010000103.1 GCA_017467805.1 Lachnospiraceae bacterium | reverse complement strand
TTAAGATGCAATATAAGGAGCCAAGCGTTTATGGCCGTATTGCAGGCGACAGCTTCGGCTGCTGTATGCTGGAGAAGGATTTTGATGCACAAAGTTATTTGGCAGAACGTAAGCTTGTACTTCACGAATTGAAGCTCAGATATCCTATTGTAGATCATATTGGAATATATAAAGTTGAAAATATGGATATTTCCGTTGCAAATATGTGTGACAGAGCATTGCTTGCCGTGCAGTCGATTCGTGAGGATTATCAGCAGGAGATTGCTTATTATGATCAGGAACTGCACGAGAAGCAGCTTGCAGAGCAGGATATTTTGCGAGATTTTCAGGAAGCATTCCGTGAGGAGCAGTTTATCATTTACCTACAGCCACAAATAGATTATAAGACAGGAAAAATCTTCGGAGCTGAAGCACTGGCAAGATGGAAGCATCCGACAAAAGGGATGATTTCGCCAGGATTGTTTATTCCTCTTATGGAGCAAAGCGGCATGATTGTTACCTTGGATCAGATGATATGGGAGCAGGCGTGTAGGCTCTTGCATCGCTGGAGAGAGGAAGGGCATACAGATAGAAGAATATCGGTTAACATTTCTACAAAGGATTTCTTCTATGATGATGTATATAAGCTGCTGACAGTTTTAATACGCAAGTATGATTTACCGCCTGCGTGTCTTAAGCTGGAGATAACAGAGAGTGCTTTTTCAATGGATATGGCAAATCAGATTGCAGTTATTGAAAGATTGCAGGAAGAAGGCTTTACCATTGAAATGGATGACTTTGGAAGTGGATATTCATCATTGAATACGCTAAAGAGTATTCCTGTAGATGTATTGAAGCTGGACATGGCTTTTCTGCAAAATGATGATAAACATCAAAGGAGTGAAAAGATATTACAGACAATTATCATGCTGGCGGAACAGTTAAACCTGCCAGTTATCGCAGAGGGTGTAGAGACTAAAGAACAGGCAGAATTTTTGTCAAATATCGGATGTGACTACCATCAGGGATATTTGTATTCCAAGCCGATGTCAGTGGAAGAATTTGATGAATCCGAATTCGGTAACGATAAATGGTTAAAATGGTAAGAGGTGCATTGTATTCGCGCAATGCACCTCTTTAAATTGCTCAATAAAAGTAAAAAAATTGAAAAAAAGTGTAAAGTAAATAAGGAAAAATCCGATAAACATAATAAGAAGTAGCACATATATGTAGGCAGCACATTTTTAGAATAAGGAGGAGTCTAGAATGCGTATAGATGCATATAACCAAATTCAACAGATATATGAAAGCTCTAAAGTTAAGAAGACAGAAGCTCCTAAGACTACGAAGGCTAGTTTTAAGGATCAGTTAATGTTGTCTTCACTTGGTATTGATGCACAACTGGCAAAGCAGAAGGTTGCCAATACGCCGGATATCAGAGAGGAAATTGTAGGACCATTGAAAGAGCAGATTGATAATGGTACTTACGATGTAAGCGCTGAGGAATTTGCCGGAAAGCTTTTAGAGAGATATAGCGGATTATTTTAAATAGCAGAAAGCTATTTTGATAACAGGATGTAATTTTTGACAACTATGTATTGACGTAAAGAGTGAGAGGTAAACAGGTGGCTAGTTTATTAGAAAATTTAATTGATGTCCTGGACCAGGAGAATACAGAGTATGAAGCTCTGCAGGTACTCGCTGACAGGAAAACTTCCATTATTATTAAGGGAGACATCAAAAACCTGGATAAAATCACGGAAGAGGAGCAGGTTATCGTTGGCAGGATAAATAAATTGGAAAAAACAAGACGGGATGTCTTGGTAAGCATTGCCGACGTAGTAAACAGGGATGTTGAAACATTGAAACTGAAGAATCTGATTCAGATGCTGGAGAAGCGTCCTGACCAGCAGGCACAGCTTGTAGAGGTACAGGAGAAATTAAGTGCGACGATACAGCGAATGAAGGAAGCAAATGTGAAAAATCAGATGCTGCTGGAAGATGCACTTGAGATGGTAGGATTCAATTTGAATATGCTTCGGGCCCTGAAATCTGCGCCGCAAACAGCCAATTATACAAAGAATGCTTATAATACAGGAAACGTATTAGGTATCATTCATGGTGGTTTCGACGCGAAACAATAATACATCATGAGGTGATACCTATGTCTTTGTTTGGAGGATTATATGTAGGAGGCAGCGGACTGAGAAATTCGCAGAATGCATTAAATACCGTTGCTCATAACTTATCAAATATTAATACAACAGGATATGTGCGACAGCAGGTCGCACTGTCCGACTTAAATTATACAAAAGTCTCAACGCGCAAGAACACTGAAAATCAGCAGGCTGGACTTGGCGTTCAATATTCCGAGGTAAGACATGTTAGAGATTATTTTCTGGACAAGACTTATCGTGAGGAGTCAGGCAGGTACTCATTCTATGAGACCTCATATTCAGCAGTATTAGAGGTAGAGGATATCTTAGGTGAGCTTGATGGAGCAGCCTTTAAGGAATCAATGGAAGATTTATGGACAGCCTTTGAGGAGTTATCAAAGAGTCCTAATGATCCAACCAATATATCCTTATTGGTACAGTCATCAGCGTCCTTTATCGAGAATGCTACATCTGTATACCAGTCCTTTACAGAGTATCAGGCAAATCTGAACATACAGGTAAAGGATGCGGTAGATGCAATCAATGAAATCGGTAAGAGTATTACACAATTGAATGAAGAAATAGCTAAGATTGAGAGCGGCGGAACTGAGAAAGCGAACGACCTTCGTGATGTCAGAGACCAGCTGTTGGATACTTTAGCAGGTTATGGAAACATTACTTATGACGAAGACACAAAGGGCATGGTAAATGTCAGACTCTATGGTGAGGATTTTGTTACAGAGAAGTCCTACAATGAAATTCTGATGCTGGAGGATACAGAGACAGGAACAGGCTTCTATACACCATATTGGTCTAAGAATGTAACCTATATCACTGATGAAGATGGAAACAGGATTCCTGATTATGAAAGTGCATTAGTAGTAAAAACAACTACAGAGATATCTGCACTTAAGGATACAGATATCGGAACACTTCGCGGACTGCTTCTTGCAAGAGGTGACCACTATGCAGATTACACAGACCTTAAAGCAGAGTGTGTTACACAGCGTAAGCTGGATGCTCTTGATATGACAGAGGAAGAGTATCTTGCAAATGCAGAGGAAAATCAGAAGACCTATTACAATACATATATTATGAATTCTGTCATGATGAACGTGCAGTCGCAGTTTGATAATATCGTACATGCAGTGGCAACCAAGATTAATGAAGTGCTGGCAGACCATTGTGACCCTGCAACAGGTTACCTTTGTAATGAGGATGGAACACCAATGCAGATGTTCCTGAAAACAGAAGGCGATGCATACGAAAAGATATCATCGGCAGAATATGATGCTCTTGTAGCAGATGGCGGTAAGGCCTATGCCATTTATAATGAAAAGGGTGAAGCAACAGGTCTTTACTGGAAATATATAGAGGAAGATGCAGATGTGAAGGTTAGTCTTTATAACTGTCAGGGTATGGAGATTAACCAGAAGCTGGTGCAGATTCCTGCATTGCTCGGATTTACCAAGGTGGATGGCTCGGCAGACTATGATTTGGGAACAGCCTTTATCGAAAGCTTTTCAGAAGAAGGTCTTTACCTGAATCCGAACTCAACGGCTGAAAGCTCATTTGAAGGCTGTTATGTAGATTTGGTAAACCAGCAGGCAACTCTGGGAAGTGTTTATAAGCAGATGTATGAGTTTGAACAGCTTTCCACAGAACAGATAGAAGCAAACAGACAAAGTGTTATCGGCGCCTCTTCGGATGAAGAGCTAGAGCATATGATTATGTATCAGAATGCATATAATGCAGCCAGCCGATATATCAACGTAATCAATACCATGTTAGATTCACTGCTTAGTATGGCAATGTAATAAGGAGGAAACAGTATGCCTTCAACATTTTTAGGATTAAACGTATCGTATACAGGACTTGTAGCTTCGAATGCAGCCCTGAATACAACATCAAATAATATCGCGAATATCGAGACTGATGGATACAGCAGACAGCAGGTATATCAGGAGGCAGCACAGGCGCTTAGAACCTATACCTCTTATGGCTGTGTCGGAGCAGGTGTTGATATTCTTGGCGCACAAAGAGTAAGAGATGCTTACTATGATACAAAGTACTGGAATAATAATTCCAAGCTTGGTGAATATGATAAAAAGCAGTATTATGCGGCAATCGTAGAAACTTATTTAAATGATACAGATACAGTAATGGGATTTACTTCTATTTTTGATGAAATGGAAGCAACACTGTCATCCTTACAGACCAATACAGGCGATGTGAATTATGCATTGGACTTTGTTGGTAAAGCAGGAAATCTCTGCGAGTATTTTAATCTTCTGTATAACAATTTTCAGTCTATGCAGAGAGACGTAAACGATGAGATTAAGATTAAGGTAGATGAGCTGAACAGTATTTCTCAGGAAATTGCATCCCTGAACAAACAGATTAATATCATTGAAATGGACGGCTATACCACAGCAAATGAATTAAGAGATAAGAGAGACCTGTTGGTTGACCAGCTTTCTTCCATTATTGATGTTACAACAGAGGAAGTGCCGATTGTAGATTCCTTAAGCGGCGAACCTACTAATGCAAACAATTATATTGTCAGAATTGCAGGCGGACAGATTTTAGTAGACGGCTATCAGTACCGTACCTTGGAGTGTGACCCTAGAGAAGAGTATGAAAAGGTTAATCAGAACGATATCCTTGGTCTTTTTGATATCAAATGGACAGATACAGGCGAAGAGCTTTGTGTATATGCAGATACTACACAGGGACAGCTTAAAGGACTTATCGAAATGCGTGATGGTAATAATGAGGAGGCATTTAACGGTAAGGTAACCGAAATCAATGAGAGTAAGCAGACAGTAAAGGTTAAGGTTACAGATGATTATCTTAAGGATGTATCGAAGTCTACATTACCATTAACAAATGGAACCATTACAGTTGGTGCAACAGATTATACATATACAAGCTGGAGCGTTGAGGCATACAGAGGCGCAGATGGTGAAATGGAATACTATTACACCTTCCAGCTGGATAAGAATACTGCAAGAAATCCTATTCCTGTATCAAAGGAGGAGGAAAAGCAGATTGCAAAGGTAGGAGAAAGAGTTGATTATCAGGGAATCCCATACTACCTTGAACAGATGAATGAGTGGGTAAGAGATTACGCGGCAACCTTCAATGGCATCTATGGTCAGGAGGGTGCAACAGACTATGATGAAATAGATAGAACAGGAGCGGTGTTCTTCACAGGAAATGATATTACGACAGGCGGACAGTATGAATTAAATGTAGACTTTGACTCTACCGAGTTCAGTTCAACAGAAGATGGATATTTTCAGTTGACAGCAGGTAATTTCAATGTAGAACGCTCTGTGGAAGAGAATCCGAATACCATGGCAACACATACAGGAGAGACGGATGGTATTTCCAAGTACAATATCATCGAACAACTCTTTGATTTAAACACTAATCCTGAAAAGATGGAGTTTAGAGGCTGTAAGGCAGAAGAGTTTCTGGTATGTCTCATGGGTGATGCAGCACTTAATGCAGCAAGTGCAAATAACTTCCAGGCAATCTACTCAGATATCAGCCATACGATTGATAATAACAGATTATCAATCAGTGGAGTAGATGCAGATGAAGAAGCAGCAAATATGATTAAGTTCCAGAATGCATATAATCTTTCAAGTAAGATGATTTCCGTATTATGTGAAATCTATGATAAGTTGATTCAGGAGACAGGAGTATAAGGAGAGTGACCTATGGCAATGCGTATTACCACTAAGATGATGCAGAGTACATCACTTAGTAATATCAACACAAATAAAGCATTACAGGAGAAGTTGACAACGCAGATGTCGACACAGAAGAAGATTACAAGACCTTCCGATGACCCCGTTATTGCGATTCGTTCCTTGAGATTGAACGCATCTTTGAATAAGATAGACCAGTATTATGAGAAAAATACTGAGGATGCAAAGAGCTGGCTTACATTGACGGAAGCGGCGATTAAGACAACATCAGATTTGTTAACAGAGATGAAGACCAATATTACTCAGGCGGCTAACGGTTACCTTACAGAGAAGGACAGACAGGCGATTATGGAGAATCTGTCTAACTATAAGAAGGAAGTTTATGCTACAGGTAATGCAGATAGTGCTGGTCGAAGCATCTTTACAGGTTATCGTACAGACTCGTCTTTGACCTTCCAGTCAGATAAGACAGAGAGATATGAGATTATTGAGCAGAGAAATAATACCTTTATAGACATGACAACCTTTGTCAGAACAAAGGATTTGTCTACAATAAATGAGGGTAATTTTAACACGGTTAATACAACGGAATATCAGGTAGATACCTATGAGATACCAAGAATCAGAGCAGCTTATGCTGATTTGGATATTGATAAGGATATTAAGACAGGTGAGCTTAGTGCTGATGCAAGCTTAAGCTACATGGCGACAACAGGAAGAGCATTTGTCAATGATAAGCTTGGTGCCAGCATGTCTACAAGCTATGGTTCTGTATTTATGGAAGAGCTTGCAATGCCTGCAGACCAGATGAGATTTGTAATAACCGATAATAACGGTACAAAACAGGAAATGTTCTTAAATAAAGGACAATCAACTACTATTACAACTTCTGGCGGAGATTTAGAAATCAGCTTCAATATCAAGAAGGGTGAAACAACTGTTACGGTGGATGAACTGGATGCTCAAGGCAATGTAGTAAGAGATTATACAATGAAAGCGACTGAGGGCACTAATGAATTAGGACAGCCTATCTATGCATTTGAAGATACTTACGAAACAAGCATTACAGTAACAGATTTGTATGAGTCGGGTTCAGACGAGGCCTATGAGGCAGCGATGAATGATGAAAAGTCTATTGTATATATTGCTGAGACTGGAGAATTTTTATTGGGTAGTGATATCTATGAAGAGCTTTCAAAGCTTTCGCAGGATACAGAGATTCGATTGGGTTATGAGAAAACAAACTGGCAGTCAGGAGATTTGGACCCAATCCATTATTTCTACTCTGTAAGAGAGGATGAGCTTAGAGGAGAGGTTGTTTATAATCAGGATAAGCTGGATAATCCTGAAACAGATAATGCAGACCAGATTATTTCCTATGATATCGGAAGTAACCAGACCATACGTGTAAATACAACAGCAGACGAAGTGTTTACACACAATATCGGAAGAGATATTGATGAGCTGGTAGCAATGCTGGATGAGTATGCGACACTGGATGGAACTTACAATACAGTTAATAATATGATTAAATCAGAAGAATACGAAGGCGCTGAGCTGGAGAAGCTTGAGGCGCAGCTTGCGGCACTGGATAAGGCAAGAACCTTGTTAGGTGATAAGATTCAGTTTACATCTGAGAGTCTGCAGACCACCTTCAATGGCTATATTGAGGACACTACTCTGGCATATACTGATTGCGGCAGCCGTTCATCAAGATTGAAACTGATTCAGAACAGACTGGCTTCCCAGCAGACCAACTTTGAAGAACTGGTATCTTCTAATGAGGACGCGGATATTACCGACCTTGCTATCCAGTTAAGCAGCGTGAAACTGACATATGAAGCCGCACTTTCATCTATCAGTTATGTTATGCAGACTTCACTTTTGGATTATATCTAAAATGAATTGTATGAATAAACATAAAAGTTTACATAAAAATCAAAAAAATATAGCATAAAATGTGATTATCTGATAAAATATTATTAAAGGTTTCACAATTCATGCTATAAGGGCAGCAGAATGGAGTGAAAAGACTATGGTAGAATTGACTACAAGAGTATTTGGAAAGATTGCGGTAGAGGATGATAAGATTATTCGATTCGAGAAAGGGATTCTTGGCTTTCCTGATTTGAAGGATTTTACATTAATCTACAATCTGGACAAGGGTAATGATGCAGGAATTAAGTGGTTACAGTCTATTCAGGAGCCTGGATTTGCGCTTCCAGTTATGAATCCTGAGCTGGTAATGCCAGGATATTCTCCTTATTTTCCACAGGAGCTTTTAGCACCATTAGGAGATATTGAGAATGCAGAAATCCTGATGTTAATCACGGTAACTGTTCCAAAGGACATTACAATGACAACTGTTAACTTGCGAGCACCAATTATTATTAATGTGGATACTTGTAAAGCGGTACAGTTAATCAATGATGATGAGAACTATAGCATCAAGCATCCTATTTACGATAGTTTGATGGCGACACAGCATGTATGACAATTAAGAGAGAAGGCAGGTGAATGATATGCTGGCACTATCCAGAAAAAAGGGCGAGGCTCTTATGATAAATAATGATATAGAGATTACGGTGCTGGAAATTAAGGGCGAACAGGTCAAGATAGGTATCTCTGCACCGAAGGAAGTCCCTGTATATCGTAAAGAGGTATACATTCAGATACAGGAAGCAAATAAAGAGGCTTCAAGTAATGTTGCAGGTATTGAACAGCTTGCAGGATTATTTAGCAAATAAATACTAAGGATAATAAATAAGATACAAAAGAGGAAAAGCCAATCCGTGTAAACGGGTTGGCTTTTGCATTGGGGCGAAAAAGTGTTGATGAAGCATAAAAGATGGGGCGAAAAAGTGTTGATAGAAAGTAAAAACATGCATATATTGATTTTGCATCATTCAAATTATATTTGTTGGATATTGGCTTACTAGGAGCTCTGAGTGAATTGGATGCAGAATCTATATTGGAGGGAAACTCAATATTTATAGAGTTCAAAGGTGCGTTAACGGAGCAATATGTTCTACAGCAGATTGTTTCAGATACGAAGTATAAGCCTTATTATTATGCAGGGGAGAAATCAACCTATGAAGTTGATTTCCTGATTCAGAAAGGCAAGAATGTTGTGCCTGTGGAGGTAAAGGCAGAAGAGAATCTGCGGGCGCAAAGCTTGAAAGTTTATTGCGAAAAATTCCAGCCTGAGTATGCAGTACGAACATCAATGTCAAATTATAGAGAGCAGGAGTGGATGACAAATGTACCGCTGTATGCGATATGTAGGTTGTAAATATGTACGCTAGAACTGCGTGTAAAAAGGGGCATTGCCGAAGCAATGCCCCTTTCCTATGGTAGGAATGACTTATCGTCATCCTTTAATCCTTAGATTAATTAGCCAAGTAAGCTAAGAACGCCCTGGTTAGACTGATTAGCCTGTGCAAGCATAGACTGACCTGCCTGTGAAAGGATGTTAGCATTAGAGTACTTAACCATCTCTGTAGCCATATCTGTATCACGAATCTGGCTCTCAGCTGCTGTTGTGTTCTCAACAACGTTATCGAGGTTGTTAATTGTATGCTCTAATCTGTTCTGAACTGCACCAAGTGCTGATCTCTGTGTAGAAACCATCTTAACAGCAGCAGCGATTGTGCTGATAGCCTTTGTAGCGTTAGAATCATCAGCGCCATCTACCTTAATACCATTGATACCTAAGCCCTTAGCGCTCATAGCATCGATATTAACTGTAATCTGGTTGTTAGCTGTTCCGTCTGCACCAACGTGGAATTTCATCTTTAATGTAGCAGTCTTGTCCTTTGTTGCAACAACATCGCCCTTCTTCAATTGAATTTCCTTACCGAGAGCATCATAAACCTTGTTAGCGTCTGCTCTTGCAGTCGTTGTAACTGTAGTATCTCCAGATGCTGTAAAATAATTCTGTAAGTCATTTGCAGAAATTGCATTACCGTCCTTATCATAGTATGAGAATACTTCTGACTTATTAACAGCTGCAGAAACTGAACTTGCAGTAATTGTAGCAGACATATTCTTAGTCACAGCCGCTCCTGTAATTGTAGCCACTTTATCTCCCTTTGCATTCTTAATATAGAATGTTGTTGCTGTATTACCATCTACTTCAACAGAGAAATTAGCCTGTGCATCACTACCGTTCAGCTTAACAGATACCTGCTGTGCACCATTAACTGTAGTAGAAGAAATTGTAATACCCTGATCACGAATAGCCTTAGCTAAAGCGTTCTGCTCAGCAGATGCTACAGTTTTTTCGAAGTCAATCTTTGTAACTTTCGCACCAGATGCTGTATCCTGTGTCATTGTAACAGTTGCAGCTGCCTCAGCTGTACCATTAGTAGAACCACCCAAAGCATATGCATATGAATACTGTTTAGCTTTAGCGTCAGCCTGAGGGTCACCCTTTAATAAGTATGTCTCATTGAACTTTGTTGTCTCAGCAACACGGTCGATTTCTGTAGATAACTGATCGATTTCATCCTGGATGTATGCACGATCGTCTTCAGAGTTTGTTCCGTTAGCTGCCTTAACTGCCAACTCGTTCATTCTCTGTAACATATCATGAACTTCTGTAAGAGCACCTTCTGCTGTCTGTACTGCAGAGATACCGTCCTCA
>JAFUKJ010000102.1 GCA_017467805.1 Lachnospiraceae bacterium | reverse complement strand
TGCATACAGCTTAAAGAATGATGAGCAGATTACAGCTGCACAGCAGTTCATTCAGGATGGCGTTGATTATCTTCTTCTTTCAGCAGCAGATACAGCAGGTTGGGATTCTGTATTAAAGGATGCGCAGGACGCTGGTGTAAGAGTTATCTTATTCGACCGTACAATTGATGCAGACCCAAGTCTTTACGAGGCTTCTATCGTATCAGATATGGAGAAGGAAGGCGAAACAGCAGTTAATTGGTTAAAGAGCCAGAATCTTAGCGAATACAAGATTATTCATATTCAGGGTGTAATGGGTTCAGCAGCTCAGAAGGGACGTTCTGGCGCAGTTGATGCAGCAGTAGCTTCTGATGGATGGACAATTGTAACACAGCAGACAGCAGAGTGGAACGCAGAGAAGGCACAGCAGATTGTACAGTCAGTTATCGACTCAGGCGAGAGCTTTAACGTAATCTATGCAGAGAACGACGATATGGCTAAGGGTGCTGTAGCAGCTCTTGACAAGGCAAACATTTCTCACGGTGTTGGCGGAGATGTAATCGTTATGGGATTTGACTGCAACAAGTGGGCATTAGAAGAGCTTCTTAACCAGAACTGGAATTACGATGGACAGTGTAATCCATTCCAGGCTTCATATATCCATGATATTATCCAGAAGCTTGAGAAGGGTGAGACAATTGCAGAGAAGACAATCATCATGGATGAGAAGGGCTTCGATGCTACAACAATCACACAGGAAGATGTTGACAAATACGGTATCTAATTTGTGATATTTGATTTGAAATAAGCTGATAAGTATGAAGGCGTGGCGCAGCGTAAAGATTTTTCGTACGCTCGCTACGCCTTTTCGTATGGATTAAATAATAGGGAGTGAATACACTGGTGAAAGATAATCATGTTTTGGAAATGAGAAATATTCATAAAAGCTTTCCTGGCGTAAAGGCTTTGCAGGGAGTAGATTTTACTCTGTGCGAGGGTGAAATTCATGCATTGATGGGAGAAAATGGTGCAGGAAAGTCTACTCTGATTAAGGTATTAACAGGAGTATATGAGAAGGATGAAGGTCAGATTTTCTTAAAAGGAACCGAAAAAGCTGTAGCAATTCGTTCGCCTCAGGATGCACAGAAGTTAGGAATTAGTACAGTATATCAGGAGATTACCTTGTGTCCAAATCTGTCTGTTGCTGAGAATATGTATATTGGACGTACAGAAGGCACGTTACAGAACTGGAAGAAAATGAATGCGGATGCGGATAAGATTCTACAGTCCTTAGACATACCTGCAAAGGCGTCACAACAGCTTTCAAGCTGCTCTATAGCAGTACAGCAGATGGTTGCCATTGCACGAGCAGTGGATATGGATTGTAAGGTGCTGATATTAGATGAGCCGACATCCTCTTTGGATGATAATGAGGTTCAGAAATTATTTAAATTAATGAGAGAGTTAAGAGAACGAGGTGTTGGAATTATCTTTGTTACGCATTTCCTTGACCAGGTATATGAGGTGTGCGATAAGATTACCGTACTTCGCGATGGAAGGCTGGTAGGAGAATACGAAATCAAAGACTTACCTCGTGTACAGCTTGTTTCCAAGATGCTTGGAAAAGAGCTGGATGATATGTCAGATATTCGCAGTGAGCAGGCGGTATATGACAAGGAGGATGCAGGAGAAGCTGCTTTTGAATTTGAAGGGTTAGAAAGTACAGAAGGTATTAAACCTTTTGATTTCTATATTAAGAAGGGTGAGGTAAACGGCTTTACAGGCTTACTTGGTTCAGGAAGAAGTGAATGCGTTCGTGCTATCTTTGGTGCAGACAGAATCATTGGTGGAACAGCTAAGAAGAATGGAAAGACCATTAAGCTTACCAAGCCGATTGATGCGATGAAGAATGGTATTGCCTATCTTCCAGAGGATAGAAAGATAGATGGAATCATCGGTGATCTTTCAGTAAGAGAGAATATTATTCTTGCATTACAGGTAATGAAGGGCTTCTTTAAGCCGTTTTCAAAGGCAGAGGCATACAAGTTTGCAGATGAATATATTAAGCTTCTTGGTATTAAGACAGCTTCTGCGGATACACCGATTAAGTCATTATCAGGAGGAAATCAGCAGAAGGTTATTCTTGCAAGATGGCTGCTTACACATCCTGAATATTTAATTTTGGATGAGCCGACAAGAGGTATTGATGTAGGAACAAAGATTGATATTCAGAAATTAGTATTAAAGCTTGCTTCAGAAGGTATGAGTATTACATTCATTTCTTCTGAGACAGATGAGATGCTTCGTACCTGTTCAAGATTAGTAGTTATGCGTGACCGCAAGGTAGTAGGCGAGCTGACAGGCGAAGATTTGACACAGAATAAGATTATGGGAACGATTGCAGGAGGTGACATGGAATAATGCAAAAGATTACAAAATTATTCAAAAACCAAATTTTTATTCCAATAGCAGCACTGTTATTACTGGCTGTGTTTAACCTGATTTGTGACCCATCCTTTTATAAGATTACTCTGGGCTACAACAGTGCAGGAGACCCTGTTTTATCAGGTTATCTGATTACGATTCTGGACTACGGCTCAGAGCTTGCGATTCTTGCCATTGGTATGACACTGGTTACTGCGGCAACAGGCGGACAGGATATTAGTGTAGGTTCCGCAATCGCGATTGCAGGTAGCGTAATGTTAAGAATGCTTTGTGGAAGTAACTCGCGTGCAGAGACCTTGCAGATGCCAATTATTGCAGCATTTTTAATCGCTTGCGTAGTGGCAATGGTCTTTGGTGCATTTAATGGTATATTGGTTGCTTATTTCAAAATCCAGCCGATGGTTGCGACATTGATTTTATATACAGCAGGTCGTTCTATTGCTGCATGGATTAATAATAACGAGCTTCCAATTGTAAATGATGTATCGTTTACATATTTTGGCGGATTTATTCCTGGAATTCCGATTCCAACACCGTTCTTTATTGCACTGGCATGTATGCTGATAATTGCGCTGGTACTGAAGTTCACGACCTTAGGACTTTATACACAGGCTGTCGGTATTAATGAAAGCTCAGCAAGATTAAATGGTTTAAATCCAAAGTTTGTAAAATTCTTAACCTTTGTTATCCTTGGTTTGTGTGTTGCAGTTGCAGCCTTAATCAAAGTAAGCCGTTTGTCAACTATTAACTATTCGGTTATCGCAAAGGATATCGAGATGGATGCCATTCTTGCAGTAGCATTAGGTGGTAATGCCTTAAGCGGTGGTAAATTCAACATGACAGCTTCTATTATTGGAGCCTATGTTATTCAGTTTTTAACAACAACACTTTATAAGTTTAATGTTCAGTCAGATGCTCTTTCGGCATATAAAGCAGTGGTGGTTATTATTCTTGTAGTAATGAGCGCACCAACTGTTAGAAAGAAAATGTCAGATTTAGCTAAGAAATTCAACACAGGTAAGACAGCAAAGGAGGTAGCTTAATATGAAGAATAAATTAAAAAACCTCTCAGATACCAATCTTTTATTGCTGATTACGATAGTGGTATTCTTTGTTATGTATTTATGTGCCATGATATTCCTTGGAAGTGGATTCTTAAAGGCACAGACCTTCTTTAATATTTTAAATGCGAATGCAGCATTGATTATTGTATCGGTTGGTATGAGTTTAGTTATGATTACGGGCGGTATTGATATCTCCGTTGGTGGTGTGGTAGCACTGGTAAGTATGTCGTGTGCAGTATATCTTGATTATCACGATGGAAATATCTTTGGTTCTGTTTTGATAGCATTAGCAATCGGATTGGCATTTGGTTTGGTGCAGGGCTTCCTGATTGCTTACCTTGATATTCAGCCGTTTATCGTTACCTTGGCAGGTATGTTCTTTGCCCGAGGCATGACAACAATTGTACATACCAATCCATTCAATGTAGCAAATGAGACCTTCGTAGCTTTGAAGGATACACGAATTGTAGTACCATTCATGGGTTCTGTGAATAAGCTTGGAAAGTATGTGGATGCTTATATTCAGATAGGTGTGGTAGTTGCTCTTTTAGTTGTTATCTTCTTCTTCTGTCTGCTTAGATGGACAAAGCTTGGACGAAGCTTCTACGCAGTAGGCGGTAATACACAGAGCGCATTGATGCTTGGTATCAATGTGAAGAGAACAAAGTTTATCTCTTATCTTTTATCAGGCTTATTAGCTGGTATTGGCGGATATGTTTATTTCTTATATGTAGGTTCAGGTGCTGCATCTCATGCTTCAGGTATGGAGATGAACGCGATTGCATCCTCTATTATTGGAGGAACAATGCTGACAGGTGGTGTTGGTAATATCCTTGGAACATTGTTTGGTGTGCTTTCTCTGAGTACAATTAAGAATATAGTATCATCTGCGGGCTTAGGAGAAGCTTGGTGGACGAATATTACAATTGCTGCAATGCTTTGCATCTTCTTATTAGTACAGAGCGTGGTAATCGCGCGTAAGAAGAGAGCGGCAAGAAAATAAGAAAACAAATACAACATTAAAACAACAAACTCAAGAATTTGAACATTCAGAGTTTGTTGTTTTAATTTTTGTGCTTGTCTCATAACGTTTGCAAAAGTTTCAGAAAATGGTTATAATGGTAAATAGGGGAAGTAGCATTTGGCAAAGGAGAATTCACAAATGAAAAAGATGTCTTTTAATCTATTTGCGATGTTAATTAGTACTTCGATTATTCCGTTGATACTTTCTGTAATCATTATCAGTATAACATCAGTATCACTTACGAAGAATAATTTGGAGGAAGCCGCTAAGGAAAAGCTCTATGTGGTTGCCAATAATCTGGCAAACCATTGTAAAGAGAACGAACTTACTGCTATTACCGTAACAGATTATTATGATTATATTGATAGTTTAAAGAGCCAGAATATAGAGATGGCTATTATTTTAGATAGCAGCTGTACAGCTTCTGTTAAAAACGAAAATGATTATCGTGTTCGTGAGATTCTGTTTGAGAAGGATGTGCTGGCAGAAAGAACGAATATGCCTGAAGGATATTTCGAAGAGAACGTAGAAATAAATGGCGATTATTATTATGGCTATTGTATGCCGATAGAGGTATCAGGAGATATTATCGGACTTGCCTTTGCAGGACAGCTAGTCAGTGAGGTAACAGGTGCAATTACAGGAATTATAATGAATTTTGTTATTGTTGCAGTAATATTAATTATTGTATTTGCGCTGACTGCAATGCTTTTCAGCAAAAAAATGACAAAGTCCTTTGATGCAATTGGAAAAAATATCACTGCACTTGCAAAGGGTGATTTGAGTGAACAGGAAAAGAAATCCAGCTTTATCAAAGAGATGAACGTATTGTTAGAAGATACTGCGATGATGCAGGACAATATGTCAGATACCATTGGAAAGGTAAAGTCAGTATCAAAGACTTTGGTGGAGAATATCGCAGAAGCTACAGAACTGAGTGAAAGTACCACCAGAAGAGCCAATCAGATTACATCCGCGGTTGATGAATTATCAACGGCAATGCTGGGCATGACGGAAAATGTACAAAGTATCAGCGAACAGATGGAAGAGATTGGTCATTGTGTAAATGATATCTCAGAGAATGTGGAGCTTCTTCATAAGAATTCAGAAGATATCCTGACTACAAACAATGAAGCCAAGGCAGATATGGATGAGATTCTGGAGAATACGAAAGCGACTGTTGATGCAGTAAACAGCATTACAGCGCAGATTAAGCAGACAAATGATTCCATAGCAGAGATTGATGAGGCAGTAGAGTTAATTTTGGAAATTTCTGACCAGACGAATCTATTAAGTCTAAATGCATCTATAGAGGCTGCCAGGGCAGGTGAAGCAGGACGTGGCTTCTCTGTAGTTGCTGAGGAAATCAGAAAGCTGTCCGAGCAGAGTGCGCAGGGGGCAGAAATGATTAAGAATTTAGCAGGTACGATTACAGATAAGTCCAGAAAGTCCGTAGAACTGGCTGAAGGAGTTCGCTCTATCATTATGCTTGAGCAGGAGAGTGTTTCTATTACACAGAAGAAGTATGATGACCTGAGTAATGAGATTAATCAGTCTGTAGAAGAAATCCGTGCGATTGCAGAGAAGACAGAGAATCTTACTGATTATAAAGAAAGAGTAATAGAGAATGTATATAGCCTTAGTGCAATAAGCGAGGAAAACACGGCAAGTAATGAAGAGGTTAATGCAAATATCTTTGAAATCATTGCAGAGGTTAAGAGCGTTAATGACAATTGTGAAAGGATGAATGAAATGGCAAAGGAGCTGGAGACTTCTGTTGCATATTTCAGTGGAGAAGAGTAAGTATGTTGAAAAAATCCTTAGCAATCATGATGACAGTAATGTTAGGCTTGATGATGGTTGGTTGTGGAAGCAGTGGCAAAGATGGTCAGGCACCTGAAAGCACTGTGAAGGAAGAGATAAAAGAGAATATAGTTGTGGGATTTTCACAGCTTGGAGCAGAATCAGACTGGCGAAGCGCTCATACAGAATCCATGAAGGCGACCTTTACGGAGGAGAATGGTTATGAGCTGATTTTCGAAGATGGACAGCAGAAACAGGCGAATCAGATTATGGCGATTCGTACCTTTATCCAGCAGGAGGTTGATTATATTGTCCTTGCACCTGTAACAGAGACAGGGTGGGACACAGTTCTGCAGGAGGCAAAGGATGCAGGAATCCCTGTGATTATTGTAGATCGCATGGTTGATGTATCTGATGAAAGCTTATTTACCTGTTGGGTAGGTGCTGATTTTGAACTGGAAGGACAAAAGGTAACAGAATGGCTGAATCAATATGCAATTGCAATAAACATAGCACCTGAGGATATACATATTGTCAATATTCAGGGAACACTTGGCGGTTCTTCACAGATTGGACGAACCAAAGGCCTAAGAGATGCTGTCGAAACCTATGGATGGGATTTACTGGCGGAGATGCCAGGAGATTTTACCAGAACCAAGGGTAAAGAGGTAATGGAAGATTTCCTTAATTTATATGATAATATCAACGTTGTCTATTGTGAGAATGACAACGAGGCCTATGGTGCAATAGAGGCGATAGAGTCTGCAGGCAAAAAGGTAGGCTTGGATATTATGAATGGCGAGATTATGGTGGTGTCCTTTGATGGAGTGAAAAGAGATGCTATGAGCTATGCTCTGAAAGGAAAGATTGCCTGCATAGCAGAGTGTAATCCTTTGCATGGACCGAGAGTTCAGGCAATTATCGAATCGCTGGAGGCAGGAGAGCAGCCTGAAAAGTTTTATTTTGTTGATGAAGAAATATTTAGTGCCAATGAAACAGTCAAAACCTTGAATATTAATGGAAAAGATTACCAGGTTGTTCATTTGACACAGGAAATTATTGAGCAAAGATATCAGTAGAGTATAAATACCTTCTTATTTGCAGATAATAGTTGCGTAGTTATCATGCAAATAAGGAGGTATTTTTATGATAAAATTATCAGAAAAGGAATTGGCTACAATTAAATCCTTACTTTCAGAGGAGGAGCTTCTTGTAAAGAAGTTTCAGATGCTTGCAGAGCATGCCGAGACAGAGGAGTTACGTTGTAAGATGCAGAGTATTTCAGAGAAGCATCAGGGACATTTTAACGAGCTTTATTCGAAGTTATCTTAAGGAGGTAGTGTTATGCAGGGAATTTATACAGAGAAGGAAATCTTAGGTGATGCATTGGCAACACAGAAATCAACAACAGCTGAGTTTAATACAGCAGCAAATGAGTGCGTGCATGAGGATGTAAGAAAGACAATGTTACACATCTTGAGTCAGGAGCATGAGATTCAGCAGGATGTATTTAATATGATGCACACAAAGGGCTTCTATCCAACACCAATGGCGGAGGAGAAGAAGGTTCAGGAGACAAAGCAGCAGTTTTGTCAGTGTGCGAAGTAATATATTGATATAAAAATGGAGCCTGATAGAGTAAAGTGCTATCAGGCTCCGAATTTTGTGTTTCGTTACTTTTCTTTTCCAAATACAAAGATAGAAATCAAACAGCTGATTGCCAGCATAAATGGATAAAAGAGATTTGGCATAATATCAAATGCTGAAAGCTCACAACCAAGCTCTGCGGCAGCCGAAATGGCAACCAGCATCTGTGCTCCATATGGAATGATTCCCTGGAAAATACAAGAGAAGGTATCCAGTATGGATGCTGCATGTTTTGGAGAAATATCATATTCCTCAGAAATCTCCTTCGCAATAGGATTTGCCATAACAATAGCAACAGTATTGTTAGCGGTAGCAATATCCATGGCACCTACCAGAAGTCCCATACCAAGCTTGCCGCCTTTTGTATTTTTGAAAACACATCTGATAAAGTTAAGGATTGCCTGAAAGCCGCCATATTCACGAATCAGCGCACAGATGGCAGATACAAGGATAGTAACCATAATAGTTTCGTACATACCTACTACACCTGACCCCATATTTGCAAGTAATTCTGTAGGAGCGGTGGCTTGTGTAATTAACATGATAAACGCACCTGATATAATACCGATGAGCAGGACGATAAATACATTAATACCGATAATTCCGCCGATTAATACCAAAATGTAGGGTACAATCTGCACCAGATTATAGGATAGGTCAATGGTATTGGTAACATCTTTGCTAAGCGATAGCACCAAAATAATTGCCATACTTGCAATTGCAGCAGGTAGCGCAATCAGGAAATTGGTCTTAAACTTATCTTTCATATCGCAGCCTTGTCCATTGCAGGCAGCAATTGTAGTATCAGAGATGAAGGAAAGATTATCACCAAACATTGCTCCGCCAATAACGGTACCGACGCAAAGAGCAGGAGCAAAGCCTGAGGCATTCGCAACCGCAATGGAAATTGGTGTGATTAAAGTAATCGTTCCGACTGAGGTACCCATAGCAAGAGAGACAAAGCAGCTGACAACAAATAGTACGAGTACTGCAAACTGTGCAGGAAAGATGGATAGCAGGAAATATGCCACACTCTCAGCACTGCTTCTTCCAACTACACCGACAAAGATACCTGCAGCAAGGAAGATGAGAATCATTGTGATAATATTCTTATCACCGATACCCTTAGCAATAATTTCTAATTTATCATCAAGCTTCAGCTTAGGATTCTGTATAAAAGCGACCAGCAAAGCTACTAAGAAAGAAACAACGATAGGAACATTATAAAAACCCATGGAAATTCCAAGTCCGTATTCAAATAAGAGTCCCAGACCCAGATAAAGAAATAAGAAAACAACGATTGGTAGTAATGCGCGCCAATTATCCTTTTGCATAAATACTCTCCTTTTACAATCAAAATATTATGATAACAGTGTAACATATTTACATAATTCATGCTATGGTAAACAAATTCTTTTGTAGATAGAAGACTGTGTGCTATACTTTTTATAGGAGGGATACGAATGAAGAGATATGCTATGCTGGATAGTATAAGAGGTTTGATATTGATTAGTATGATTGTATATCATGCAGTCTGGGATATTGTATATATATATGGTGTAGATTGGCAGTGGTATCATTCCAGGTTTGCCTATTATTGGCAACAGAGTATTTGCTGGGGATTCATTTTTTTGTCAGGTTTTTGCTGGAGCTTTGGCAGGAAGAAATGGAAGAGAGGACTTATGGTATTTGCAGCAGGTCTGTTGATTACTGTAGTTACTGCCGTTGCCATGCCTGAGAATATTGTTATATTTGGAGTATTGACATTATTGGGGACATGTATGCTTTTATTAATACCATTAGACCAATATTTGTGTAAATGTAATCCGTTTCTTGGAATGGGGATAAGTCTCGTATTATTTGTAATAACAAAGAATATAAATATAGGAAGTCTTGGGTTTGGTTCATGGGAATTGTGTACATTGCCAAAGGATTTATATGCAAATTGGTTTACTACATATATTGGATTTCCTATGTCAGGATTCTACTCAACAGATTATTTTTCAGTATTCCCATGGATGTTTTTATTCGTGGCAGGTTATTACCTGCATAAGGTATTCGTGGATAAGAAGCTGCTGGAGTACTGCCGTCATTTTAAAAATAATGTATTAGAATGGATAGGTAAGCATTCGTTGATAATCTATCTTCTGCATCAGCCTGTTATATATATTGTACTGATGTTGATTTTTATATAGCTATAAATAACGCCTGTGGTAAAGCTGCCACAGGCGTTTGATTGTTAGGTAATATTTAGTTGAATAAAGATATGCCATATCTAAGCTTGCGGTAAATCTTTTGACCAAGAACTACGAATAAAGAAATAATAAGATAAAGTGTAGATAATAATCCAGTAGCACCACCAACGATGATAAAAAGTAAAAGTCCGATATTCATATGTTTTCTCCTTTAAATTAAATAATATACTCTAAATAGCTGTACAAAGCTATACCTTTCACCAACACTCATTGTAGCAGAAAAATAAGTTGATGTGTTACAATAATATGCATGAAAAGCGGCTAAGAAGCAAATCTTAACTGTTTCTTTACTGGCTAGATGCTATCATGTTTGAGGGAGGCAGTATGAATAAAAACAGAAGACCAATTTATAACATTTTATTTACGGTTATCACACTTGTTGTGTTCTTTGGAATCAGTCTTTGGATTTCAGAAGTGTTGGAAGTTCGTTCTTTGATACATGCAATGTTTGCATTGGCGGTCTTTTTGATTTCTTTGTATACCAATGGATATATATATGGAATTGTGGCATCGTTACTGAGCGTTATGGCACTGAATTATGCTTTTATATTTCCATACTTCAAGTTCAACTTTAGTATTCCCGAGAATCTGGTATCAGCGATTATTATGCTGATTATAACGATTATGTCCAGTACACTAACGACAAAGATTAGGCAGCAGGACATGTTTCGAGCTGAGGGAGAGAAGGAGAAGATGCGTGCGAATTTATTGCGTGCGGTGTCTCATGATTTAAGAACTCCGTTAACGACGATATATGGTTCAAGCTCAGCGATTGTTGAGAAGTATGATGCTCTTAGCAAGGAACAGATTATTCAGCTGGCAGATGGTATTAGAGAAGACTCGCAGTGGCTGGTTGGTATGGTGGAAAATCTGTTGACAGTTACCAGAATTGACAATGTTAAGATGAAGATTGTTAAAAGTCCTGTAGTTTTAGAGGAATTAATTGATTCTGTACTAATTCGGTTTCGAAAGTGCTATCCCAATCAGGAGATTGAGATTAACATACCAGATGATTTTGTTATGATTCCGATGGATGCGACACTGATTGAACAGGTAGTTGTCAATATATTGGAAAATGCAGTACAGCATGCGGTAGGCATGACCAGACTGATTCTTAAGGTCTATATTTTTGATAATAAAGCATTCTTTGAGATTATAGATGATGGTTGTGGTATTGATAAGGAAAGACTAGACAATATTTTTACAGGATATTTTGAGAAGAAGGATGCTCCTGCTGATTGTCATAAGAGCAGTATGGGCATTGGGCTTTCTGTGTGTGCATCCATTATCAGAGCACACGAAGGTAGTATTATGGTAGAGAATAACCCACAGGGAGGCTGCTGTTTTCGATTCTTTTTAAATTTGGAGGATGAGGGAAATGAGCAATAAATATAAAATTTTGGTGGTAGAGGACGAAACAAATATCCGCAATTTTATAAAGACCATATTGGAGACAAATGGTTATCAGGTTTTATGTGCCAATAATGGAAGCAGTGGGAAGACAATGTTTTTGTCTCACTGTCCAAACCTTGTGGTATTGGATTTGGGTTTGCCTGATATGGATGGTGTTGAGTTGATTAAGGCAGTCAGAGAAGAGTTTTCGACACCGATTATTATTCTTTCTGCACGTACAAACGAGTCTGATAAGGTAAAGGCATTGGATTGCGGAGCCAATGATTATGTGACCAAACCTTTTGGAACGAATGAATTTCTGGCTAGAGTAAGGGCTACGCTTAGAAGTATTCGCCAGGAGGAGGGCGAGCGTCAGATTGGTAAGACCTTTTCGGTAAATGATATGATGATTGATTATGAGCGTAGAAGCATCCTGTTGGCAGGAGAGGAGATTAAGCTGACACAGACAGAGTATAATATAGTAGAGCTTTTATCGATTCATGCAGGACGTGTATTAACATACTCAGAGATTATTAAGAAGATATGGGGATATGCGGACTCAGGCAGCATTAAGAAGCTTCAGGTGAATATGGCAAATATTAGGAAGAAGTTTCATGAAAAACCTGGTGAGAACAAATATATTAAGAACGAACTGGGTGTAGGTTATAGTTTTAAAGATGAGGACAGGTAAATGACATTAACAGATGGATTAGGATTAGTAGGTGGACTTGCATTATTTTTATATGGAATGCAAATGATGAGCGCAGGATTAGAGGCGGCAGTTGGTAATAAGATGAAGAGTATCTTAGAGAAACTGACAGCAAACCGCTTTTTGGGAGTTTTGGTTGGTGCAGTTATTACAGCGATAATTCAGTCTTCTTCGGCAACAACTGTTATGGTAGTTGGATTTGTAAATTGTGGTATGATGACACTTCGTCAGGCTGTATGGATTATTATGGGTGCGAATATTGGTACTACGATTACAGGCCAGTTAATTGCTTTGGATGTAGGGGCAATTGCTCCTGCGATTGCTTTTATTGGTGTAGAAATGGTGGTATTCACTAAGAATGTAAAGAGTCACCATATCGGTAATATATTTGCTGGTTTGGGTATTCTATTCATCGGTATGGATATGATGGGGGCTGCTATGAAGCCGCTTGCGAACAATGAAGACTTTGTAAGTCTGTTGACAAGCTTTGAGAATCCGATTCTTGGTATTCTTGCGGGTACAGTATTTACAGCGATTATTCAGTCATCTTCTGCATCGGTTGGTATCTTACAGGCATTAGCAGATAGTGGCGTTATTGGATTAGGCAGTGCAGTATTCGTATTATTCGGACAGAATATTGGAACATGTGTTACAGCACTTCTTGCTTCTATTGGAACAAGTCGTAATGCCAGAAGAACAACTGTGATTCATATTTCATTTAATATTATTGGTACAATTGTATTCACGATATTGTGTCTGACAACGCCTTTGGTAGCATTTATGGAAAGCCTTACGCCAGACAAGGCATCAGCACAGATTGCGAATATGCATACATTGTTTAACGTGACTACTACGATTTTATTGATTCCTTTTGGTAATTATCTTGCAAAGTTTGCTGAGAAGCTGTTGAAGGATAAGGAAGATGTAAAAGAAGCGGATTTGGTTCATTATTTGCAACATATTAAGAATATTAATGAAGATGCATTAGGAGTTTCTGCCATGAGCATGGAGGAAACAAGGAACGAAATTTTCCGTATGCTTGCAATGGCAAAGGATAATGTACATAAGTCATTTGATGTTTTTGCTAATTTGGATGAAGCAGTAATGGCAGAGGTTGAAAAGGGAGAAGAATATATTGACTACCTGAATAAGGAGATTTCAAAATATATTTCCAGAGTAAGCGCTCATGAGAGAACAGAAAGAGGTAGCGGAATATTCAGCTCGTACTTCCTGATTACAAGTAATATTGAGCGAATCGGTGACCATGCAATTAACGTAGCAGGTTATTCGCATATGATACGCGAGAAGAATATTCATTTCTCGCAGATGGCGCAGGGAGAGATTGCAGAGATTCAGAAGGTATGCGATAGAATGATGGAGCTTTTACTTACCGAAACTAATGATGTGGTTGACTGGCATTCCCAGATAGCTTGTCTTGAGCAGAAGATTGATGATATGACTAAGGAATTCAGAAATAATATGTTTAACCGTATTCAGGCAGGAACCTGTACAGATGAAGGAAGTATTCTTTTCTCAGAAATGCTTACAGACTTTGAGCGAATCGGTGACCATGCGTTGAATATTTCTGATGAGGTAGTAAAGATTCAAATCTGCATGGGTGCATAGTCCATGAATGTATAAAATGTACTACGAAACCTAAAGTAAATATGATACAATGTATTAGAACACACTTTTTTATGATAAATAAAGAAGTGTGTTTTGTATTAGTGGCAAGGAGATTAGACATGAGGACAAGAGAATGCATCAGGAAGAATAGAAAAGAAAGTAAAGTAAAAGAGTATTTACTTTTGATTTTAAGCATATTGTTGGTTGCGGCAGTATCCATATGGAATGGCAGCAGAAAGGAAGGCTTTCATGTAGATGAGATGTATTCCTATGGCTTAGCAAATAGTAATTATCTGCCTTTTCCAGAAGAAGGAGATACAGGGGCTTATAGCATTAATGATTTCATGCAGGAATATGGTGCAGGAAATAATCTGATAGACTTGGTTAAGAATCTGTGGAAGGATTTTAAGCTGCTAAAGGATGCTGATTTTCAATTGACGCAGACAGATATTTATGAGAAATATCGTGAAGCACAGTATAATAATAATCAGCCTTGGGTAGAAACAACGTGGCTTTCGGGTGAGTATTATGAGAATTATTTAACGGTAGAGGAAGGTACAGGATTCAATTTTATTTCTGTATATTATAATCAGAGAGCAGATGTACATCCGCCGTTCTATTATATTTTATTGCATATTGTCTGCTCTTTGTTTGAGGGTAGTTTTTCAAAGTGGTATGGATTTGTGATTAACTTCGCGGCCTTAATTTCTGCATTGATTTTGTTGTATCGTATGGTTAAGCAATATGCTTCTTCAGGCTGGGTGCCTTATGCTACGATACTGGTATATGGACTAAGTATGGGCTTTCAGTCCAATATGGTATTTTTTAGAATGTATGGTGTGATTACACTTCTGACGATAGCGTTATGCTATTTTCATCTTTACTTATTAAAGAGAGACTGGCAGTTGGAAAGAAAGCAGAAGCTGGCGCTAATTGCTTTGGTGGTGCTAGGCTATTATACACTTTATTATTTTGTGGTATATGCGGCGATTGTAATGCTGGTGGCTTGTGTACTAATGATTAAGGGTGGACAGTTTAAAAGAGTATGGACCTATATCAGACAGTATATCTATGCAGCAGTAATTGGTATAGTGATTTGGCCGTTTTCTTTGAAGCATTTCTTTTCAGATTATCGTGGAGATGATTTCAGGGAAGCGATAGGAAGTGTAGAGAATTATAGGAATTTGATAACTCAGATGTTTAAGGAGCTTGCAAAGACCTGTATGGGAAATCAGGCTGTTGTTTTGTTACTATTGATATTGTTGGCGATTGTGGCAGTGGTGATAGTAAGTATTCGCAAGAGAAGAATGAGTAGGGAATATTGTATTATGTTCATACCTGCGTTTCTTTACTTTTTCTTTGCAGCTGTATCTACTCCTATGGTTCATAACCGCTATGTTATGTGTATCATGCCGTTTGTATTTCTTGCAATGATACTGACCATAGACTTTTATGGAAGGCTGATATTTCAAAAAGCTTCCTCACAAAATATTGCAAGGATAATAATGACGATAATTATATTGCTATTATCTAATTGCTTTATGCATCAGCCTGAACATTTGACAGATGATGGTCAGCTGACAGTAGAGGTGCCTGAGAATACAGTATGTGTTTATGTGATTCCAGAGGCTTCATGGCAGGCGTATGCGAAGGATTCTTATGTGTTGAGTCAGTGTGAGAAGAGTGTTGTGATTCGTAGAAGCAATCTTTCTTTCCTGGAAAGCTACGAGTATGAAGAGGGACAGTCGGTTATGATTTATCTTTCTAATCCAGTGGAAGAGAGAGAGGAAACCTTGAATGAAGTGAAGGAGATTATGGGAATAGAGCATCTGGAGGAAGTAGATAGCAGACTGGATGGCTATTATTATAAGAGGTATTTGTTTCAATAACAAAAGTGTATAAAAGGGGAAGAAAGTGAGGAAGGGCTATGATAGAACTATATTTTGATAAACTGTATCGTTATCCGAGAGTGGCGGAACCTTGTTATATCGGTATTCCACTGAAAAAAAGAGTTTTAAGAGATTTGGAGCATGTAGCGGTATTGCAGGATGATAAGGCAGTACCACTGCAGAAGAAGGTAACTTCATATTATAAGGATGGCTCTGTGCGCTTTTTGTTCTTAAGGTTTATGGCAGATTTGCCTGCAAATAAAGGGACGAAATTGATTTGTGAGCTGGAGTCTGCGCATATTTCGGATGCATCAGATATGCAGGTAGTACAAGATGAAAAAGGAATCACAGTAAATACGGGTGAGATATCCTTTGCAGTAGAGAATCATAGCAATTCATTATTTTCATGGTTAGAGACCAAGGGATGCCGATATGAGAAGGAGCAGTTTGTTGGACCATTGTTAGAGGATGGAGACGGCTACAGGTATTCTGTTGAGCTGGAGAATTGGGAAGTACAGGAGACGGGGCCTGTAGCTACTATTTTGCGTACAAAGGGAACGAATATCGGTGAAAAAAATATTGCTTTTACCATTTCTGTAACGGCATATGCAGGTAAGCCTTGGATTGAAGTTGCATATCGTATTATCAATACGTCAGAGGAGACTTTGCATGTTGCCTCTTTAAGCTTTCATGTATTTCGAAAGCCAGATAATACAGATGTGTTACAACATGAGAGAAACTTTATAAATTTGGTAGCAGAACAGGATTTCGCGTCAGGACAGCGTTTGCATACAAACGGAATTTTGGAGCTTAATGAGTTAGAAAAGCAGGCACCTGTAAAGGACATCAGAACCTGTGTTGCAAGCTCTAATTACAGAACAGATTTTTACATTGGCAAACAAGGAAGCGCAGTATGCAAATATGTAGATGCGCCGTATCTTATCAAGGAAAGTAATGAGCATATTGCAGAGGTGTTCTATGGAACTTTCTTTGCAGATTGTACAGATGAAAGCGGCGGTGTATGTGCATCAATTTATCAGGCACAGCAGAATTATCCTAAGGCTGTAATGGCAGATGAACATGGCATTAGTATTATGCTGGTGCCGAAGGATATTGAGAAGGTAGAAATGCAGTCAGGTATGTCTAGAGAGCAGAGGTTTATGCTGCATTTTCATGCGTCTGACGAGAGCTTATTAGAGTTGGATAATAGAAGTCTGATTTATCAGATGCCTGACAGACCTTATATGGCACCGCAGGTATATGAGGAATCAGGTATTTATCCTGATATTTTCCCCAAGAAGCGTAGCATGGATGTTGAACAGGCATTGGTAGCTAAGGCAGATGGACATTCAAGATGCTACGGAATGCTTAACTTTGGTGATTCACCAGACCCTAACTATACAGCGCAGGGAAGAGGTAATGGTGAATTGGTATGGTGTAATAATGAGTATGATTTTCCACATTCGTGTGCATTAGAATATGTGCGCACGGGAATCAGGCGTTTCATGGATTATAATATTGCTGCCTGCCGTCATTGGATGGACGTGGATGTATGTCATTATAGTGTAGACCCACTTTATTTGGGTGGTCAGTGGGAGCACACGAATGGTCACTGTAAAAATGGAGTAATGGTCTGTTCACATGAATGGGTAGAGGGACTTTTGGATTATTACCACTTTACAGGGGACGAGCGTGGATTAGAGACAGCTCTTGGAATTGGTGAGAATGTACTTCGACTTTTGGATACACCGATGTATGCGGGAGTAGGTGAAATGAATGCCAGAGAAACAGGATGGGCATTGCGTTCACTCACAGCACTTTACGTGGAAACAGGAGATGATAAGTGGCTTATCAAGTGTAAATGGATATTAGAAAACTTTAAGCTTTGGGAAGAACAGTATGGTAACTGGCTTGCACCATATACAGATAATACGGTAATTCGTGTAGGTTTTATGATATCAGTAGCGGTAGGTAGTGTAATGCGATATTATAGAGAGTTTCCAGATGAGGAGATAAAACAGATGCTTCTTCGAGCAGTAGATGACTTGATAGAAAGCTGCTATATGGAGGAAGTTGGACTATTCTATTACAAAGAATTACCAAGTCTGAACCGATTAGGAAACAATACTTTATTGTTAGAAGCTTTGGCAATTGCATATGAGCTGACAAAGGATGAAAAATATCTGCGTCCTGGAATTACAACCTTTAAGCAGGCAATTTATTCAAGCAATGCAGGCGTAGGTGGTGCTAAGAGAATAGCGGGAGACGCTGTGGTAGTTGGCAATTCATCTACAAAGACCTTTGCACAAAGCTTTATTCCTCTAATAACTTACTACAGTGCGGTTTCTAAACTGCCTGATTTGATAAATGAAATAGCGAAATAATGAAACGTAGCGGAGAATTCTAGGTAGAATTCTCCGTTTTTTTAGTGTTTCCAAGTAAAGAATTATATAAAATTCTGAAAAAGCTATTCAAATAATATTAATTGTGATACAATTTAATTAATAATGTGTTACACAAGATAAGAATTTTGTGAAAGGAGCATAAAATCCATGGAAAGAGACAGCATGCGCTTAAGGCGTGAAAATGTATCATATGGAAATAGAGATGAGCTTACGGGCTGTTTGGATTTTAATGCTTTTCGTTCTGCGGCAAAGAGGTTGATTTTACAAAATCAGGATTGTCAATATGCACTTTGGTATTGTGATTTACGGCAGTTTAAGATTATTAACGAGACTTTGGGCTATGAAGCAGGAGATAGTCTGCTTCGATACTGGATTGAAGTGATTTCTGAAAATCTGAGTGAAGATGAGGCGGTAGGACGTATCGCAGCAGATATTGTTGTGATGCTGACTCATGAAGAACGAAGAGAAAATCTGGAAAAGCATTTTACATCTATTTCAGATAAGCTTAGAAATTTCTTTAGAGATTCTGATTTCAGATATGATGTTGAGATGCTGGCAGGAATATATTGGTTAAAGCCTCAGGATATGATTTCTCCTGACATTAACCAAATGCTGGATTATGCGAATCTGGCAAGAAAAAGCGGCAGAGGCTATGTCGGAAGTAAGTGCATCTTTTTCAGTGATGCCTTATGGGAACGACAGCGTAGACAGAATCTAATTAGCAAAGGATTAAAGCAGGCAATCGATGAGGGTGAGATTTCGATATGGTTTCAGCCTCAATATAACTATGTGACCAATCAGATGGTTGGCGTGGAGGCGCTATGTCGATGGGAGCATGCGATTTTAGGAGAAATATTGCCAAGCGAGTTTATTCCTGTGTTGGAGAAAACGGGTCAGATTTCACAGCTTGACAGATATGTATGGGAGCAAGTCTGCGACTGTGCAAGAAAATGGGAAAAATATACTAGAAATGTACCAATTGAAATAGCTGTTAATGTATCCAGAATGGATTTACAGGAGGCAGGATTCTGTCAGTACATATATGGTTTAGTTAAAAGATATGGCTTATCAACGAGGTCACTACGTTTGGAGATTACGGAAAGTGCATACATGGAAAAGCCCGAGCTTCTTATCACTATGGTTGAAAAGCTGCAAAGTCAGGGATTTATTATTGAGATGGACGACTTTGGAAGCGGCTATTCTTCATTGAATATGTTGAAAGAGGTTCCAATTGATATCCTGAAGCTGGATATGCGTTTCTTAAGTCAGGCAGGTCATGACTCAAGAGGTGGAAATATTATTAGTGCGGTTATTCGTATGGCAAACAGCTTAGAGTTACCGATTATCGCAGAAGGTGTAGAGAATGTAGAACAGGCTAATTTTCTTAAAAATTTAGGCTGCGTGGTTATGCAGGGCTATTATTTTGCGAAACCAATGCCTGCTGACGAATTTAAAAAGATATTGATTAAACAATCAGTAGGAACAATTTTCAATGATTTCAAAGGTCCTGGACTCAAGAATTTGAATGAACTTATGCGTACGAATAGCAATAGTTCGTTTATCTTTGACTTTTGTATTGGCGCGGCGATGATTCTTGAATATGATGGAGAGCAGTTGGCTGCGCTTTTAGTAAATGATGATTTTTATAAGACGGTAAATATATCAAGAGAGCGTTTTGAGAGATATAGAAATAATTTGTTGGTAACAATGACTGAGTCAGCTGAATCCAGATTAAAAGCGACCTTGGAAGAGGCGATTGTATTCGGTACAGCCAAGGCAGAATCGGAGCAGAAGGTGAATGAGCGTTGGATTATGGGAACCTATCATCATGTTTCTTCGGGGGCCCATAGCCATATTTTCTTTATGTTGGTAGAGGATGTAACCAAGGTTCACGAGATGCAGGCGGAGTTAGCTACAGTTACTAAGGACTTAAATACACATCTTGAACAGATGCCAGGTGGTCTTTTCAAATATGAAGTAGATGGTGACCAGACCTTTGCATATGTAAGTGACACGGTTCTGGAGCTGCTTGGTTATACAATGGAGGAATTCCATAATAAATTTAATAACCGTTTTCCGAACTTTGTGTATAAGGAAGACAGAGCCCGTGTTTTGGCGGAGATTGATGATGAGATAGCAGTTGGAAATTATACATATTGTGAGTACAGAATCGAGACAGCAGATGGTGGTCTGAAATGGGTATATGATGTTGGCCGTTTATTCACAGATGCAAATGGAAAGAAATGGTTCTATGTAATCATTACAGATATGGATGAACGTAAGCAGAAGCTGCAGGAGCAGATTTGGCAGAATACCATGTATCGTACACTTGCGGAGATTCCAGGTATGATTACCTATGACTATGACCCGTCAGTTGATGTGTTAACGGTTCGTATTGCTACAGAAAATAATGAGATACAGACATTGGAAATGCCTAAGTTCTTAAAGAAGATTGATGAGCATAAGTGGCTGGATAATGAAAGTCTGCATAAGCTTTCAAATGCTTTTATGGAAGCATTGAAAAAGCCGATGAATGGAAAAGGAGAGCTTCGTGCAAGCTTTGACGGTACGGATAATTTCAAGTGGTATCGTGTATATTATACAAGCGTTGCAGATGAAAATGGTAAGATTTATCGTATTGCAGGACGTGCTGATGATATTGATAATGATATGCAGGAGCTTAGTGGTTTGAAAAAGCAGGCTGAGCATGACACAATGACAAATCTGCTAAATCATGATGCTTCTTTGGAAGAGGTTGGAAGGTCAATAAAAGATAATAAGGGTGGAATACTCTTTGTTATTGATGTTGATAATTTCAAGCAGGTAAATGATAAATTAGGGCATCAGGCAGGAGATGCGGTATTGATTAAGGTAGCAGATACACTTAGAGAAATTTTCCGTAAGGATGATATTCTTGGAAGATTTGGCGGAGATGAGTTTATCGCATTTATACCAGGTTCTTATAGCAAAAAGATAGCCACATCTAAGGCATATGCCATGATTGAAAGGGTTAGTTGCATAGACACCTCGGGTGATGTAAGGATTGGCTGTAGCATTGGTATAGCAATTACCAGATCAGCTAATTTGGAAGTGGAAGAGATTTTCAAGAAAGCAGATGATGCTTTATATGAATCCAAACGTAATGGAAAGGGTAGATATACCTTTGCAGTTGAATAGAGATATTAAGAATAACGCAATAAAAATGGACTTCCGATTGGAAGTCCATTTTGTTAGATGCGCCTAGCGGCGCGCGTTTTTATTTCTCAGTAATTTCGCTGTGTAATTCCTGAATTGACTTAATCTCGCAAGAGCCGTTTGTCTTAACATTATGAATACCATGTGCTGTAGCGCTTGCAGCAGCAGCAGTGGTCATATAAGGAATCTTGCCCTTAATAGCTGCCTTACGAAGATAACTGTCATCGTGTACGCCATCCTTACCTAAAGGAGAGTTGATAATTAAATCGAACTGTCCATTTGTAATCATATCTAAGAGGTTTGGACGACCTTCTGATAACTTCTTTACTAACTCAGCTTCAACACCAGCTTCACGGATAACTTCATAAGTATTACCTGTTGCGTAAATCTTGAATCCATCAGCTGCGAAAGACTTAGCAATATCAGCGATTTCAGCTTTATCCTTACGGTTAACAGAGATTAATACGTTACCGCTTAATGGAAGCTTAGACTGTGTAGCCTCCTGAGCCTTATAGAATGCCTCTCCGTAGTTAGCTGAAAGACCAAGTACCTCACCTGTTGAACGCATTTCAGGTCCGAGAAGAGGGTCAACCTCTGGGAACATATTGAATGGGAAGACAGCTTCCTTTACTCCATAATATGGAATGTTCTGTTCCTTAAGAGCTGGTACTGGTGAAGGACGACCTGTAATCTCAGAAGTAATGATATCTGTAGCAATTGGTACCATGCGGATATTACATACCTTGGATACTAATGGAACTGTACGGGATGCACGAGGATTTGCCTCCAATACATATACCTTACCATTCTCAATTGCATACTGCATATTCATTAATCCCTTAACATGCATCTCTTCAGCAATCTTCTTTGTATATTCCTTAATTGTAGCAACATTCTCTTCTGTGATATGAACAGAAGGAATGATACAAGCAGAGTCACCTGAATGAACACCTGCAAGTTCGATATGCTCCATAACAGCAGGAACGAATGCATGTGTACCATCACTGATAGCATCTGCCTCACACTCTAAAGCGTGATTCAAGAAACGGTCAATGAGGATTGGACGGTCAGGTGTTACGCCAACTGCAGCATTCATATAGTTAACCATGCTGTCATCATCGTAAACAACTTCCATACCACGTCCACCAAGTACGTATGAAGGACGAACCATTACAGGGTAGCCAATCTCAGCAGCGATAGCAAGTGCTTCGTCAACTGTTGTAGCCATACCTGATTCTGGCATAGGAATCTCTAACTTATCCATCATAGCACGGAACAAATCACGGTCCTCTGCAAGGTCAATAACAGAAGGTGAAGTTCCGAGAATCTTAACACCATTCTTTTCAAGCTCAGCAGCAAGGTTAAGTGGTGTCTGTCCACCAAACTGAGCGATAACACCAACTGGCTGCTCCTTCTTGTAGATGCTTAATACATCCTCAAGAGTTAATGGCTCGAAGTAGAGCTTATCTGAAGTATCGTAGTCTGTAGAAACTGTCTCAGGGTTACAGTTAACGATGATTGTCTCGAAACCAAGCTTCTTCAATGCAAGTGAAGCATGTACACAACAGTAATCGAACTCAATACCCTGACCGATACGGTTAGGACCACCACCAAGAATCATAATCTTTGGCTTGTCTGAATTAACAGGATTCTTATCCTCAGCATTGTAGGTTGAGTAGTAGTAAGCGCTATCCTCTGTACCACTTACATGAACGCCTTCCCAAGCCTCCTCAACACCAAGCGCAATACGACGGTTACGAACCTCATCCTCAGAAACCTCAACTAACTTAGAGATGTACTTATCTGAGAAACCGTCCTTCTTAGCCTTGATTAATAACTCATCAGCAGGTAAGCTGCCCTTGCTTGCAAGGATTGCTTCCTCTTCCTCTACTAATTCCTTCATCTGCTCGATGAACCACTTCTTAACCTTAGTAATCTCATGGATTTCATCTACAGTAGCGCCCTTTCTGATAGCTTCATACATAATGAAGTGACGCTCGCTTGAAGGAGTAATTAACATCTGGAGAAGCTGTTCCTTAGTCTTTTCATTGAAGTCCTTAGCAAAACCAAGACCATGACGGCCTGTCTCAAGGCTTCGAATAGCCTTCTGGAATGCTTCCTTATATGTCTTACCGATACTCATTACTTCACCTACGGCGCGCATCTGAGTACCGAGCTTATCCTCAACGCCTTTGAATTTTTCAAATGCCCAACGTGCGAACTTGATTACAACGTAATCACCATCAGGCTTGTACTGATCAAGAGTGCCATATTTTCCACAAGGGATATCCTTTAATGTAAGTCCTGCTGCAAGCATAGCGGATACCAAAGCGATAGGGAATCCTGTAGCCTTTGAAGCAAGGGCTGAAGAACGGGATGTTCTTGGATTAATCTCAATTACACAGATACGGTCTGTAACAGGATCGTGTGCGAACTGTACGTTTGTACCACCGATAACCTGTACTGACTCAACAATCTTGTATGCCTGCTCCTGCAATCTCTTCTGACATTCCTCAGAGATTGTAAGCATTGGAGCTGAACAGAAAGAGTCACCTGTATGAACACCGAGAGGATCAATGTTCTCGATGAAACATACTGTAATCATGTTATTGTCAGCATCACGAACGATTTCAAGCTCAAGCTCTTCCCAGCCAAGGATAGATTCCTCTACAAGAACCTGTCCAACTAAGCTGGCCTGAAGACCTCTTGCACAAACTGTCTTAAGCTCTTCTTTATTATAAACGAGTCCGCCGCCAGCGCCACCCATGGTATAAGCAGGTCTTAATACTACAGGATAACCTAACTTATCAGCAATAGCGAGTGCTTCATCTACAGAGTAAGCAACCTCACTTCTTGCCATCTCAATACCGATAGCTTCCATGGATTTCTTAAATTCAACTCGGTCCTCACCACGCTCAATAGCATCAATCTGAACACCGATAACCTTTACGTTATACTTGTCTAAGATGCCTGCACTTGCAAGTTCTGCACAAAGATTCAAGCCTGACTGTCCACCAAGGTTAGGAAGCACTGCATCAGGTCTTTCCTTTGCAATAATCTGCTCTAATCTCTCAACATTAAGAGGCTCGATGTAAGTAACATCAGCAGTTTCAGGGTCAGTCATGATAGTAGCAGGATTAGAGTTCACTAATACAATCTCATATCCAAGCTTCTTCAATGCTTTACAAGCCTGAGTTCCTGAATAATCGAATTCACAGGCCTGTCCGATAATGATAGGTCCGGAACCAATGATAAGTACCTTTTGAATATCTGTTCGCTTTGGCATAATACCCTCCTAATTCAATACAAAAAAATTCTTTTCTCCCTATTATATAAAAGCCATGGCATTAAGTGATGACTCCGTTTCCATTGATGATGAAAAGCTAATGTCTGAGAACAAGCTTGCTATCGTACTTGGCACAGAAGGCGACGGACTCGCACTG
>JAFUKJ010000101.1 GCA_017467805.1 Lachnospiraceae bacterium | reverse complement strand
CTTGGTTCTATTCATTTCTTTCTTCTGCAACCAAGGAACAATCGCATTGGAGAATATCCCAAGTTCCAAAAACACTGCAATCGCAAGAATGACTACCTTGAGCAAAATTCGTATGACATTATTTCCAATACCATCCACCAATGCCCAAAACATTGCTGTAAGCATAATCACACTTGCAACGCATGGAACCGCTGCTATTATCGGCAACATACTTAATGCCACATATCCTATTACAAAAACTCCACAAAGTAAAAGAGTCATCCAAAAGTTTGCATCCGGGAAAAGTTTCTGATGCATGGGAATACTCCATACCACTGCCGGAATAATGTTGATTAAAGGCAGACCATAATTCTTCTGATACTTCTCGGTCTCCTTCGTCTGTACTATGTATGTTGCCATATCTGCTCCTCCTAAATTTTTATCGTCCTCTATGTGCTCTTCTTGTTTGCTCTTTCCAGTTATCATCGCACCTTTGCAGGTAATCCTCAATCGTCCCGGAACACTCCGCTTTGATAGGGTTGACATCTATCAGAACACCATTCATCCGTTGCTCCTCTTCGTGTAAAATATTGAAAATGGTATCCTCTCTTGCAGACCCTTCATATTCCACCAAAACGTCCAAATCCGAATCTTCTGTTGCCTTACCGCTTACCCTGCTTCCATACGCCCGAATCCCCACATAAGAAAATTCTGTAGCATCATACCCGGCATCTTCAACGGTATCAAGAATCCAGTCCCTTACTTTGTCAATATCTACGCCTACATCCAATTTCTCAACTCCTTTCATTATACATCATCCGTTCATCCTACTCCATACAAATCATGATTCACTTCTGCATTGTAGTAATGATTCATGGTATTAGGAGCGTTATACAAAGCAGTAATCAAATATGCCTTAATATTGCTAACCTTGGTTGTATTACGTTCCATGCATCCAATCACATATTGCAGGTGAGAAGAATTAAGCTTAAGGAATTTACTCTTCACAAGTGCATAAGGGTAATCCTCTCCTGCTATACGAATTGTCTTTCTTGGAACACATACCACTTCACAAATCAACTGATACAATTCTTCATAATACTCTCTGTCTCTCCAAGTAGGACAGCTCATCAAAGCATCATACTCTATATTTTCTCTGATAAGTTCCATGTAAGCTTCTGCCTCATCCATCTCATCTGCATCACCGGATTGAATGATATGATTAGTCTTATTCATATTAGTATTATTAAAATCATTATTATTAGGGTCTAAATTTTTGACTGGTGGCAGTCCACTTTCCGTACTGGTTCCGGTATGAATATCAACCTCGTCCTCTTTTTGCACCAGTTCACTTTCTGTACCGGTTAAAATATCAGACTGGTCTTCCACCTGCGGTACAGATTTCTTACTGGTCTGTTTTTTAGACCGGTCTACCTGCTCTGACTTGTCTTGTGATACAAAGTTTTTCACATAAATAATATTTGCCTTACCGTTTTGTTGAATCATATCTATAAGCCCTATATCGTTTAAATCTTTTACTGCCCCAACTGCAGTCTGTTTGCTGCAGTTGAGGTCTTCCATAATACTTGCGATAGAATATTTGATATAGACTCTGTTTGCTTCGTCAAACCATCCACTTCTAGCTGACAAAGACATACGGTCAAGCATAAGTCCGTAGAGAAGCTTTGCATTATTGGAAACATCCTTAAAACGAGCATCACTAATCAGAGCTTTCGGCAAACGATAAAATGTAAACTGCTCTGCTTCTTGCCCATAATAAAATTCTAAATCCAATCTACTCACGTTTATACTTGACCTCCTTTCTTCTTCCATTCATCAAGAAGCTTTACAATAAGCTCCTCAATATCACTGTTGCTCATGTTCGGCTCAAAGTAAGAATCCAATTTTTTCTGATTGAATACCACCTTACGCACTGGTTGCTTAACGTAGGTAAGCATATCTTTGATATACGCCTCGTTTAAGTAACCCTTTTTATCCGCTTCTCTAATACGTGAAGCCTGCTCAACGCTAATTACGCATCCAAGTTCTTCTATAACCTTGTACACGATACTCTGCTGAGTTTCATCCAAATATGAAATTTCCAGACCTTGCATAACACCAAGTTTCTTATTGTCTACAAGTTCAAGCAGTTCATCACTTAATCGTGCCAAACAGATATATCGCTGAATAGTCTTTCTGCTCTCGCCGGATTCCTCACTCATCTTCTCCAAACTGATTCCTCCTGCGGCTCCCTGATGCTTCATAGCCTCATATTTCATGCTGTATGCTTTTGCTTTCTCACTGATGGAAATATCCTCACGCTGAATGTTTGAATCTACCATGATAATAGTTGCTTCATCATCCGTATATTCACGAACCATAAAAGGCATTTCCGTCTTCCCAGCAATCTCCGAAGCACGTCTTCTACGATGGCCGGAAATAATCTCGTACCCACCGCCTTTTCTTGGTCTTGCAATACCCGGCACTAATACACCATGGGCTTTTACACTTTCAACGGTTTCTTCCATCTTTTCATCATCCAAAACCTTAAACGGATGATTCTTAAATGTATACAGTTCACTCAGAGGGACATTGATAATCTGCCCCTCCGACTTTTGGTCATCGTGACCAAAAGTGTCCGTTCCAAACATTTCATCATAAGTCGATAACTTAATTTTCTCTCCCAAATTTCTTTTAGCCATTATTCGCCACCTCCTCTGTCAATGCTTCATATGCCGCAGCTACCTTTCCTTTTGCATCATGCTTATAAATACTCACACCCATTGCAGGAGTCTCTGCCGCCCTAACTGACATCGGAATTGACGTATCAAAGATATGGATGCTTGAACCGTACACACTATATAAAACATCTGTAATCTCACTTGCGTAATTGGTTCTGTAGTCCACCATTGTCAATAAAATGCCCATAATATGCAATTTAGGATTCATCTTACGTTTTACCCTACTAATTGTCTTTAAGAGCTGTTCTAAGCCCTTAATCGGCAAATATGCGGCTTGTACCGGGATAATAACCTCATCTGCCGCTACAAGTGCATTTAATGTAAGCTGACCTAAGTTTGGTGAGCAGTCAATGAGGATATAATCATACTTCGCACCAATCAATGCGATATAATCCTTTAATACTGTTTCACTGCTCATAATCCCAATAAGGGAAGTTTCTACACCGGACAATTCAATATTTGCAGGCATAAGGTCTACTCCCTCTTCATGATGAAGAATTCCTGCTTCCAAATCGAAATCCTCTTCGTTCAATACCCATTCCATAATCTGAGCCATTGTTGTCTCTAATCTGTCCGGCTCTTGATATCCCAACGCCTCAGTGAGTGACCCCTGAGGATCGTTGTCT